>NZ_JBPCSX010000209.1:0-3872 GCF_051006775.1 Mycobacterium sp. | reverse complement strand
CGCCAACATTGTGTTCGAGGACGCCAACCTGGCCGAGGCCATCCCGTTCTCCTGCATGTTCGCCATGGCGAACAACGGCGAGGGCTGTGCATTGCCGACCCGGCTGTTGATCCAGCGGTCGGTCTATCCGCAGGCCCTCGAGCATGTCGCCGCGGTCATGGGGTCATTCAAAGTGGGGGACCCGTTCGAGGCGGACACCTACATCGGCCCACTGATCAACACCGCTGCGGTGGAACGCGTCGAGAGCATGGTGGCCCAAGCCGTCTCGACCAACGCGGGCAGACTCGTGGTGGGTGGGGACCGGCCCGGGGGCGAACTGTCGCAGGGCTTCTTCGTGAACCCCACCGTTCTGGCAGATGTGGACCCGGACAGCGAGATCGCTCAGCGTGAGGTGTTCGGACCGGTGCTTTCGGTGATCCCGTTCGATACCGAGGAGGATGCCGTCCGAATCGCCAATTCGACGGTGTACGGACTCACCAACTACATCCAGAGTGCCGATCATCGCCGGGTGCGCCGTCTGGTTCCGCAGTTGAATTGCGGCACCATCGGTGTCAACAGCGCCGCGTGTATGACCCATCTGGCCCCCTTCGGCGGCTGCGGAGTGAGCGGATTCGGCCGCGAAGGCGGCAAAGCGGGCATCGATGAATTCGTCAAGGTCAAGACGGTATTGGAGAAGTGACAATGCGTTTGCAGGACAAGGTCGTCGTCATCACCGGGGCGGGGTCGGGCCTGGGCCGCGATTGCGCGCTGTTGTTCGCGCAGCACGGGGCCAAGATCGTGGTCACCGATCTGTCCGCGCAGCGCAGCGAGAAGGTCGCCGGGGAGGTCGCCGAGGCGGGGGGACAGGCGGTCTGGCTGAAGGCCGACGTTCGTATCGAGGACGAGATGGAGGCCGCGGTGGCGTTGGCCGTTTCCACATTCGGGCGGCTGGATGTCATGTTCGCGAACGCCGGTGTCAGCGAGGTCGGATTCGGCAGTGTGCCCTTCGATGAGCTCTCCGTCGAGAATTGGCAGGCGGTTCAGGACATCAACCTCAAGGGGGTGTTCCTGGCGGCCAGGGCCGCGTTCCGGGTGATGAAGGATCAGGGTTACGGCAACATCGTGGTGACCTCCTCTGCGGCCAGCCTGGTCGCGTATCCGGGTTTTGTCAGCTACACGGCCTCCAAACACGGGGTGAACGGGTTGGTGAAAGCGCTGTCCTTCGGCCTCGGAAAACACGGGATCCGGGTCAACGCGCTGTGTCCGACCCACGGTATGTCCGCCAACCTCGCGCTGCCCCCCGATGCCGAAGTCCTCGGTCTGTCCTACGAGGAACTCGGTGGACCCTGGGTCAAAGAGAATGCGGCGATGCCTCTGCGGCTTGATCGGCCGCCGACAATTCGGGATAACTCGAACGTGGCACTTTTCCTCGCTTCGGATGACTCGGAGTACATGTCGGGGGTGTGCCTGCCGGCAACTGACGGTGGAACGCACGCGAGGGTCGCGATTCATTTTCCGGGTCTGTGACCCCTGGGGCTCAAGCGGCCGGCGCGAGAATGCGGTTCCGGCTAAATCGGCCGGTTCAGGGCTTGCCAAGACCGCTCACCTGACGGTTGTGTGGGGTAACAACGATTGTGATGATGGAGACCGAAATGACGAATGTGGCGGACGCACCGGAGAAGTTGTGGGCCAATTCCGGCGACTCCCACTTCCTCGAGCCTGAAGACCTCTGGACCAAGAATCTTCCGGCGCACCTCGCGGAGTTGTGCCCACGGGCCGAGAAGGATCCGGACGGCGAATGGGAAACCGTCTTCGTCGACGGTCAGGTCTTCCGCCGCCGGCTGCCGAAAAGCGCTCAGCAGGAGTTCATGGCGGCCACCATGCGTGCGCCCGGCGCCGGCGATGTCGACCTCCGCCTGATCGACCTCGACGCGGAGGGCATCTGGACTGAGTTGGTGTTCCCCTCTCTGGGGCTGTGGGCATCATCGTTTCGCACATCCGAGTTGCTGCGCGAGACCGTCAAAGTCAGCAATGACTGGGCGGTGGACACTCTGATGAAGCGTTCGCCCCGCCTGATCCCCGTCGCTCAGGTTTCCACACTGAATATCGACGACGCGGTGGTCGAATTGAGAAGGGCCCGAGGCCTGGGCTATCGGGCCGTCTTTCTCCCGGTGTCTCCGCACCCACTGCAGAAGGACTACAACCGCGATGAGTGGGAGCCCTTCTGGGCCGCCGCGGAGGATATCGGGATGGTGATCGCCTTCCACATCGGGACCGAACCCATCGATATGGCAACCGGCGGAGCGTCGGGCATGATGTACCGCGGCCCCGGCGGGGCGGTTCTCAACTACACCGAGACCACATTCGGTGGCCAGCGGGCGGTGATGAAACTGGTCGCCTCCGGGGCGCTTGACCGGCACCCGGATCTGAAGGTGCTCGTCTCCGAGGGCGGAGCGACGTGGGTGCCGTTCCTGGCCGACCGCATGGAGGAGGGGTATCGCCAGCACGCCATGGCGGTGCGGCCGAAGCTGAACCGATCGCCCAAGGAGATCATCTACTCCCAGGTCTATGCGTCCTTCCAGCACGACGAGTCGGCGGTCCCCGCGATGACGGCGATGGGTTACAACAATGTCATGTGGGGCTCGGACTACCCCCATATGGAAGGCACCTACGGTCACACCCAGCAAACCCTGCACCATCTCTTCGATGGTGTGGGCGACGCCGTCCGTGAACGGATTCTGTTCGGAACCTTCAACGAGTTGTTCCCCGGGGCTCCTGCACGGCCGGCCAAGTAGTCAGGCGGCACCCCATGGGCGACAGCGTTCTCTATGACCTGCCCGGCGAATTCCTTGCGGATTTCGCAGCCTCCGACGGTTACTGCGACGCACAGTCGATCCTGCCCTCGGAGGATGGATTCGTCTGCCACTGCACCTGCGGGCGATGGGATATCAGGGCCGATTCCAGTGCGGAAGGGCTCGAACTCGCCCGCCGCCACACCGCGCAGACCGGTTGAGTGGAGGGTTCCCGCGCAGATTCCGTCGGTGAGTGGAGCGGCGGGGATTTCGTGCTGGCGGCACCGCGTGATGCGCAACAGGTCAATCTGTGTGTCGCCTGTTCCCGCACCGGCGAGTGCCGGCTAGGACTGAGGGCGGAGAGCTTCGACGGCGAGATCGTGACCACCGATATCGTCTGCCACCGGGACAATGAGGGCGGACCCAGGGTCGCCCACGGCGGGTGGGTGGCGGCGGTGCTCGACGAACTCGTCGGCCACGTGCCGATCCTGCATGGTCAGCTCAGCGTCACCGGCACCCTTACCGTCCGTTTCATTCGGCCGGTACCGATAGAGCGCCCACTGCGCGGCATCGCCTGGGTCGTCCGACGGGAGGCAAGTCGGTGGTATGTCGAGTCGCGCCTCGAGCTGGCTTCCAACAGCGCTGAACTGGCGCACGCTCAAGCTGTGATGGTGTTGCGCGACGCCCAGCATTTCGAGCGCCACCGTCGCTGGCTGGCAGAGCAGGATGAGCAGGAGAACAGATGAGCGGGGTCGCGATGAGCGATGCATCCGGACCAACGGAACTGCCGGACGACGATGGACTTGTCCGTCTGTTTCCGGGTGAGCCGATCACCCACGACAACGCCGCCCACTATCGCGGACGGCTGCAGCGCCGGCTACTGATCAACAGGTGCGGATCCTGCAAGCGCTGGCACCACCCTCCCAAGCCGGTGTGCCCGCACTGCCGGTCGACCGATGTCGTGCCTACCGATGTGAGTGGCAGGGGCACCATCCACATGGCCATCTTCCTGTATCAGGGGCCTCCCGCCGAGGGCGTCGACTATCGGACTCCCTATCCGGTGGTCACAGTCGAGCTCGACGAGAGCGCTGGGCTGCGTTT
>NZ_JBPCSX010000208.1:0-2516 GCF_051006775.1 Mycobacterium sp. | reverse complement strand
TTCTGGTCGCTGACCACCCAGGAGGACATCCGCTACGCCAGCCGGCATCCGGAGATCTTCTCCTCCGCCGAGGGCATCACCATGGAGGACTTCGCCCCGGAAGCCCGCGAGGTGGCGCAGTCGTTCATCGCCATGGACGCCCCCCGGCACGCCCAGTTGCGCGGTATCACCATGGACGCGTTCAAACCCAAGAACATGCGCCGGCTGGAGGACTGGATCCGCGGCCACGCCCGCGATCTGGTCAGCGAGATGGCCCACCTCGGCGAGGGCGACTTCGTCGAACTGGTGTCGGTCAAGCTGCCCGCCCGGATCTTCGGCAGCTTCTTCGGCTTGCCGGAGGGCGAAACCCGGGACAGGGCCACCAATGCCGCCCAGCGGCTGCTGGGCTGGACCGACCCGAACGTGCGCGGCGAGCAGAGCGAGCTGGAGCTGTTCATGGGTGCGGTGATGGACCTGCACGCGGTAGCCAGCGAGCTGATCCCGGAGCGCCGGGCCAACCCGGGTGAGGATCTGTTCACCTGGATGGTGCAGGCGGAGTTCGACGGCAAGAAGATGACCGACGACGAGCTGCGGTCCTTCTTCGTGCTGCTCGCCGTCGCCGCCAACGACACCACCCGGCACGCCTCGGCGCACGCCATCTACACCCTCTCCCGTTTCCCGGATCAGAGGGCGCTGCTGATCGAGGACATCCCGGGCCGCATCGACACCGCCGTCGAGGAGGTGCTGCGCTGGTCCTCGCCGCTGCTGCACATGCGCCGCACCGCGACCCAGGACGTGACGGTGAACGGCTCACAGATCAAGGCCGGCGACAAGGTTGTGCTCTGGTACATCTCCGGCAACCGCGACGAGGCAGTCTTCGAGGATCCGTTCACCTTCGACATCTTGCGCAACCCGAACCCGCACATCGCCTTCGGCGGCGGCGGTCCGCACTTCTGCCTGGGCGCCGCACTTGCCCGCACCATGCTGCGCGCCCTGCTGACCGAGGTCTACACCCGGATTCCGGACATCTGCGCACCGGAGCCGGAGTTCGCGATCGCGAACTTCATCAACGGCATCAACCGCCTCCCGGCAACCTGGACTCCGGAGAAGAAGGGCTGAGAGCGTCGCGTTTCACCCGCCATCGGCGGACTCCGGCAACTATTGTTGACTTGTGGGTCCGCGCGGGTGGACCGTGAAGGAGATGAACGACATGCGTATTCCGGAGACCAAGCGCACCGGTGGCTGCACCTGCCGTTGCAACGCCTGCAAGAGCCAGGCCCACTGCAAGAACATCGGCAGCGGCTGCAAGATCAAGCTCTGACGGCATTCACCGACACGTGCGGCCCCGGGAACCATCTCCGGGGCCGCACGTGTTTTTGTTCAGATCGACAGCGCGATGCCGTCCAGGATGTCGTGCTCGCTGACGATCAGTTCGGTGATTCCGGCCCGCGCGGACAACTCCGCGGCGAGTTCCTGAACGACGATCGCACCACCGCCGATGACGTCGACCCGGCCCTCATGCATCGGACCGAGCGCGGCACGCTGTTCGCGGGTCATCGTGAGCAGCTCATCACAGACGCCCAGCACATCGGGCAGCGGCACCCGGGACAGGTGGATGACCTCGGAGTCGTAGACCGGTAACCGGTGCGCCAGCGCGACGATGGTGGTGAACGTCCCGGCCAGACCGACCCAGGTGTGCGCCTGTTCCACCGGCACCACCGCCAGCGCCTCCGCCAGCCTGGCCCGCACGACGTCGCGGGCCTCGGCCACTTCGACGGCGGTCGGCGGATCCGAATGCAGACACCTCTCGGTCATCCGGACGCAGCCGATGTCGGCTGAAAACGAGGCCCGCACACCGGAGTCGTCGCCCAGCACCACTTCGGTGGATCCGCCACCGAGATCGACCACCACGAAAGGCCCAGCGGCGGAATCCAGTTCACCCACCGCCCCGTTGAAGGACAGTCGTGCCTCTTCGGATCCGGTGATCACCTCGGCGACCGCGCCGGGCACCACCGAGCCGAGGATGGTCGCGGTCATGGTGAAGAAGTCATCACGATTGGCGGCGTCGCGGGTGGCCGATGTCGCGACCATCCGCACCTTGGTGACCTCGAATCGGCGTAGCAAGTCGGCGTAGTCGGCCAGCGCGGCCCGGGTGCGGTCGAGGGCATCGGGGGCGAACTCCCCTGTCGCGTCGACCCCCTGACCGAGTCGGACGATGCGCATCTCGCGGTGCAGATCGTGCAGGCGGCCATCAGACCGGTCGGCGATGAGCAACCGGATCGAGTTCGTGCCGCAGTCGATCGCCGCCACCCGATTCACGTCCACTCCTCCTTCGACAGGATCCCGGCCATCCCGGGCTCGCCGGCAATCATCGCCAGCGCCTCGTCGCCGAACGGATTGACCCCGCGGCCCTTGGCCAGTGCATGGGCCATCAGCACATGCAGGCATTTGACCCGGTCCGGCATGCCGCCGCCGGAAAACGTCGTGCCCAGCGCCTCGACAGCGTCGCGTTCGGCCAGATAGGACTCGTGTGCCCG
>NZ_JBPCSX010000207.1:0-22908 GCF_051006775.1 Mycobacterium sp. | reverse complement strand
CGGCCATCAGGTCGCCGCCCGGCAGATGCGGGGTTTCGGCGGCATGGTGTCGGTCCGGATGGGCGGCGGACCGGATGCGGCACGCAAATTGTGCTCGCGCACAGAGATTTTCATCCTGGCCGAGTCTCTCGGGGGAGTCGAATCGCTGATCGAGCATCCGGGCGCCATGACGCACGCCTCCACCGCCGGTTCACAACTGGAGGTGCCCGATGATCTGGTGCGGTTGTCAGTCGGGATCGAGGACCCCACCGATCTACTCGCGGATCTCGAAAACGCCTTGAGCTAGACCAGAGCCGGCAGCACCACTGCGGCGGTGACCGCGAGATTCACCTCATCGGTCTTCGACCCGTCGGCCCACCCGCCCGAAGCGATCATCTCGGCGCGCTGGGCGGCACGTTGCGCACCGTCATCGTTGAGATTCAGCACGGTGTTCAGGCAGCCGGCTCGCAGCAGTAGTGCGATGACAGCGGCGGTAACAGCGTCGGGCCGGTGTTGTTCGAACAATGCTGCCAGTGCGGTGGCGCGGATCTGATCGACGCGCACCCGGTCGTGCAGCGGCCACCGATAACTGTTGCGGCGCAACCGATGCGATGTCAATGCCACCTGGTGCAACTCACCGGTGCGCAGCAACTGATCGAGCACGTCGTCTTGCGCCCGCTTGCCGAGTCCGGCGATCGCGGATCGTGCGGAAAGCGGCCCACCTGCCAGCATCGCCAGGGCCGGCCGGACTGCGGGATCCATCGGGACCGGGCCGGCCAGTGCCATCAACTCTCCTGCGGCCACCGGTTCGTGTGGCTGTGCCGGGCGCACGCGGCAGTCGTAAGCCAGATCGAGGATCAGCGCGGCGGCCAGTACCCGGCTCAACCGGGAACGGTCCAGGGCGGGTTGGGCCTTCGGGTTGTCGAGCAGCAGCAGCAGCAGATCCTCGGCGATACGCGCCACGAATCAGGCGTGGTACGGCTCGGCGCTGACCAGGGTCACCTTCACCAAACTGCCGTTGGGCACGGTGTAGGAGCGCGTCTCACCGACCTTGGCGTTGAGCAGGGCTGAGCCCAGCGGTGAGTTGGGCGAGAAGACCTCGAGCTTGCCGTCGCTGGAGATCTCCTGGCGGGTGGCGATCAGGAAGGTCTCGGTGTCGGACTCGTCGCCGTCGTAATAGACCTTGACCACAGAACCGGGCAGGGCCACACCGGACTGCTTGGGCGCTTCGCCGACCTTGGCGGTGTTCAGGAGTTCCTGAAGCTGACGGATTCGCGCCTCTTCCTGCCCCTGCTGGTCGCGCGCGGCGTGGTAGCCGCCGTTCTCCCGGAGGTCGCCCTCCTCGCGGCGGTCATTGATCTCGGCGGCGAGGATCGGACGGTGCGCGATCAGCTGATCGAGCTCAGCCTTGAGCTTGTTGTACGACTCCTGGGTCAGCCAGACCACCTGTGAATCGGTCATCTCGTGGCTCTCCTCAAGTTCTTGTTCCGCGATACGTGCATTGCTCCAGGCGGCTGAGTAGACGCGCAAATACAGCAATACACGGCTCCCAGCAGGAACCGTGTGTGAGGCAAGTGTAGCACCGCGGGTTTAGGCGATCGGCCGCTTTTCAGCCCGGCCCGCTGCGCTCAGCCGGCGACGAGATAGTCCGGCACGTCGGTGCCGCATCCGTACACGTCGCCGACGAACGCCCTCGTGAATGAGGGCACCATGGTCCTCACCTGCACCGTCTTCGCGTCGGTTGCCGGCACCAGGATCTCGCGGCGGCCGGTCTCCACACCGTCCTTGGACTTCGACCGGACGATGCACACCACCGGCCGGGACGGGTCCTTTCGCGTCACCGTGATCGTGATGGCGACGCTGTGGTCGTCGAGAACCTCAAAGGTTGCGGTCTTGCCTTCGACATCGACGTCCACGAATCGCTGGTAGCCCACCAGGGCGACACCCACGCCGGCCACCACGACCAGCACTGTCAGCCACATCGCCAGGCGACGCCGGGTTGCGGCGGGCATCGGCGCCCGGCCGTAGCGCGACTCCGGCGGTGTCGCGCCTGCGGATGGTTCGGTCATGGCGTGGTGATCCTCCCTCGGGGAGCCTTGATTACGGCTAGCCGGACCGCAAGTGGGATCATGGGTTTCCGAACTATAGGCCGTGCGCCCAGGGCGTCCGCCGAAGCACCAGTAGGGACCAGAGGAAGACGTGACCGAACTGCGCCTGATGGCGGTTCACGCCCATCCGGACGACGAGTCCAGCAAGGGTGCCGCGACGCTGGCACGTTACGTCGACGAGGGTCACCGCGTGCTGGTCGTCACTCTGACCGGCGGCGAGCGCGGGGACATCCTCAACCCGGCCCTGGACCGTCCGGAGGTCCACAGCCGAATTGCCGATGTGCGGCGCGGGGAGATGGCCCGGGCCGCCGAGATTCTCGGCGTCGAGCATCGCTGGCTCGGGTTCGTCGACTCCGGTTTGCCCCAGGGTGACCCGCCGCCACCGCTGCCCGACGGCTGCTTCGCTGTGGTGCCGTTGGAGGAGCCGGTCGCCAGGTTGGTGGAGATGATCCGCGAGTTCCGCCCGCATGTGATGACCACCTATGACGAGAACGGCGGTTATCCGCATCCGGATCACATTCGCTGCCATCAGGTTTCGGTTGCGGCCTTCGAAGCCGCCGCCGATCCGGAGCTTCATCCCGAGGCCGGTCCGGCGTGGTCGGTGAGCAAGCTTTACTACATCCACGGATTCCTTCGGGCGCGCATGCAGCTGATTCAGGACGAGTTCGCCAGCAACGGCCAGGAGGGGCCGTTCGCGGAGTGGCTGGCGAACTGGGATCCCGACCGCGATCTGTTCGCCGCGCGAGTCACCACCCGGGTCCCATGCGCCGACCACTTCCACCGCCGTGATGACGCGCTCAAGGCGCACGCCACCCAGATCGATCCGGACGGTTTTTTCTTCGCCACCCCGATGGAATGGCAACAGCGACTCTGGCCCACCGAGGAGTTCGAACTCGCGCGCTCGCGGGTGCCCACCACACTGCCTGAAGACGACCTGTTCGCCGGAATCGAGGACTGCACATGAGACACCTGGTACTCGGCGTTCTGCTTGCTGACGGTCCAGTCAATAACGGTCCGGATTTCGGGAAGGCGAGCCCGGTCGGGCTGCTGATCGTCGTACTGCTGCTGATCGCGGTCCTGCTGCTCGGGTGGTCGATGAACCGCCAACTCAAGAAGGTGCCCGCGAGCTTCGACGACACGGGGGCTGAGACTGAGCCGGGGCCTACCGCCGGCGACGCGGTACCCGCCGTCCCCGCCGCCGAAGATGCGGTCCTCGAGACCGGCACCGATTCTGCGGCGGGTGAGTCCAACGGCTAACCGCTTGGGCGAGGCGACCAGCCCGTACCTGCGCCAGCACGCCGATAATCCGGTGCACTGGCAGCAGTGGACCGCCGATGCCCTGGCCGAGGCCGCCCGCCGCGACGTACCCATCCTGCTGTCGATCGGCTATGCGGCATGCCACTGGTGTCATGTCATGGCCCACGAGTCCTTCGAGGACGACGAGGTGGCCGCGGTGGCCAATGCGAACTTCGTCGCGATCAAGGTCGACAGGGAGGAACGTCCGGACATCGACGCGGTGTACATGAACGCCACCGTGGCGATGACCGGGCACGGCGGCTGGCCGATGACCTGCTTCCTGACACCGGACGGTCGTCCGTTCTTCTGCGGCACCTACTTCCCCAAAGCGCAGTTCCTTCAGTTGATGGCTGCGGTGGCACAGAGTTGGCATGACCGGCGCGACGAGGTCGATGAGGCCTCGACGCATATCGCCGCGGAGTTGCGCCGGATGGCCTCCGGCGTGCCCGGCGGCGGACCCGCGATCACTGCTGCGCTCTGCGACCACGCGGTGGCCGCGGTTCTCCGCGATGAGGACACCACTCGCGGCGGCTTCGGCGGAAAGCCGAAGTTCCCGCCCTCAGCGCTACTGGAGGCGCTGCTGCGCAGCCACGAACGTACGGCGTCACCCGTGCCGCTGGCCGCGGTGCGGCGCACCTGCGAGGCGATGGCCCGCGGCGGCATCTATGACCAGCTGGCCGGCGGATTCGCCCGCTACACCGTCGACGCCGACTGGGTGGTGCCGCATTTCGAGAAGATGCTCTACGACAACGCCCTACTGCTGCGGGTGTACGCGCACTGGGCCCGGCGCACCGGTGACCCGCTGGCTCATCGGGTGGCCGCTGAGACAGCGGCGTTCCTGATCGACGATCTGCGCGACGGTGACATGTTCACTTCGTCGCTGGACGCCGATGCCGCCGGGGTGGAGGGCTCCACCTATGTATGGACACCGGAGCAGTTGAGCGAAACGCTCGGTTCCGTCGACGGCCGTTGGGCTGCAGCACTTTTCGAGGTCACTGGGCAGGGCACCTTCGAGCACGGCAGCTCAGTGCTGCAACTGCTGTGCGACCCCGATGATGTCGACCGCTTCGATCGCGTGCGTTCGGAGTTGCTGGCGGTGCGGCGAACCCGGCCGCAACCCGGGCGCGATGACAAGGTCGTCACCGCCTGGAACGGACTGGCGATCACCGCCCTGGCGGAGGCCGCCGTCGCGCTGGATGACCCCGCGTTGCTGGAGGTGGCCCGCCGTTGTGCGGAGCGCCTGGTGGCTCTGCACATCGTCGACGGGCGTCTGCGGCGAGCCAGCCTCGGCGGCCGGGTGGGCGACAGCGTGGCGATCCTGGAGGACTACGCCATGCTGGCCACCGGACTGCTGGCGCTGTACCAACTCACCGCCGAGCCCGAATGGCTGGACAGCGCGTGCGACCTGATCGATGTGGCGCTGGACCACTTCGCCGATCCGGACCGGCCCGGCCGGTGGTTCGACTCCGCCGACGACGCCGAGCAGTTGATGGTCCGCCCCGCCGACCCCATCGACGGGGCGACCCCATCCGGTGCCTCGTCGATCGGCGAGGCACTGCTGACCGCCGCGCACCTCGTCGACGAGGATCGGGCCGGCCGCTACGGCGAGGCCGCAGCCGAAACCCTGCTGGCGCACTCCCAACTGCTCGACCGGGCACCCCGTTCCGCCGGGCACTGGCTGGCGGTCGCCGAGGCGGCCGTCCGCGGTCCGCTGCAGATCGCGGTGGCCACCGGCGAAGGCGAGTCGGCGCTTCTTGCCACCGCCCGCCGGATCGCCCCCGGCGGGACCGTGGTTGTGGGCGGCCGGGTGGATTCCATGCCGCTGCTGGCCGGCCGGGACCGGATCGGCGGGACGGATGCCGCCTACGTCTGCCGGGGAAGGGTCTGCGATCTGCCTGTCACCGGCGTCGCCGAACTTGCCGCCGCCCTCGGTGTGTCCGGGTAGCCTGGCGCCATGGTCAGCGCCGAAGTCATCACCGCCGCCGTCAACCGCTATCTGGAGTTGGTCGCCACCGGCACCGCCGACGAGATCGCCGAGTTGTACGCCGATGACGCGACCGTCGAGGACCCGGTCGGCGGAGAGGTGCATATCGGTCGCCCCGCCATCCACGCGTTCTACAAGAACGTCGAAGGTGCCGAGCGGACAACGCAATTGCATGAGCTGCGGGTGGCCGGCCATGAGGCGGCGTTCTTCTTCGCCATCACCGTCGATGCCGGGGGTCACAAGGTGCGGATCGAACCGATCGACGTCATGGTGTTCAACAGCGAGGGCAAGATCACCTCGATGAAGGCCTACTGGACCTTCGCCAACGCGACCCAGATCTAGTCTGCGACCGCCCCGCCTGCTCCACCCTCGCCGCCTTCGCCGAGCGTGAAGTTCTCTTCACGTTGGGCGCCGGCGGTGAAGATAACTTCACGCTCGGTGGAGGGGCAGGGTCAGCCCCAGAAGACCGCGAACCACATCGCGATGTAGTGGCAGGTCGCCGCGACCGCCGTGCAGGCGTGGAAGAACTCGTGGTGGCCGAACGTCGTGGGCCACGGGTTGGGCCATTGAAGCGCATAGAACACTCCGCCCACGCTGTAGAGCACGCCGCCGGCGATCAGCAGAACCAGCGCGGCCACACCGGCGCCGTGCATGATGGGCCCGACGAACCAGACTGCGACCCAGCCCAGTAGCAGGTAGAGCGGAACACCCACCCAGCGCGGTGCCGAGGGCCAGAACATCTTGAGAAACACCCCGCCCAGCGCGCCGCCCCAGACGATCCATAGCAGCGTCCACCCGTCGTGCTCCGGTAACGCAAGCAGTGCGAACGGGGTGTAGCTGCCGGCGATGAACACGAAGATCATCGAGTGGTCGAGGCGCTTCATCCACTTGTGCACGGTGGGCGATTTCCAGTGCACCCGGTGGTAGGCGCCGCTGACGCTGAACATCGCCACGATCGTCAGCGTGTAGACCAGGGTGGCGATCCCGGCGCGGATGCCCTGCAGCGACCAGGACACCGACACCAGCGCTGTCCCGGCGATGGCGGCGACGAGCGCGGCGTAGACGTGGATCCAGCCCCGGGCGCGGGGCTTGCCGAGGAACTCGCTGACACCGTCGACGACGGCTTCCGGGAAGTCCTCAGCGGTGTCGACCGACATAGGACGCACAGTAGTCTGACTTGCCGTGGAGATCATTCCGCGGCGACTTAAGGAGCCGGCCTACCGGCTCTACGAGATGCGGCTGCGCCACGAGCTCTCCAATTCGGTAGCTGCACTTCCGCGTCATATCGCCGTGCTGTGCGACGGTAACCGGCGGTGGGCGCGTGATGCCGGTTACAGCGACGTCAGTTACGGCTACCTGATGGGGGCGGCCAAGATCGCCGAGATGTTGCGCTGGTGCGCCGATGCCGGTATCGAGATGGCGACTGTCTACCTGTTGTCGACGGAGAACCTGCAGCGCGACCCGGAGGAACTGGCGGCGCTGATCGAGATCATCACCGATGTCGTGGAGGAGATCTGCGCTCCGGTCAATCGCTGGAGTGTGCGCACCGTCGGCGATCTGGAACTGCTCGGTGAGGAACCGGCCCGCCGGGTGCGCGATGCGGTCGAAGCCGCGGCCGCAGCGGCGCCGACCGGTTCGTTCCATGTCAACGTGGCCGTCGCCTATGGCGGCCGACAGGAGATCGTCGACGCGGTGCGGGCGCTGCTGGGTAAGGAACTGGCCAATGGCGCGACCGCCGAGCAGATGATCGACGGCGTCACCGTGGATGCGATCTCGGAGAATCTGTACACCTCCGGCCAGCCTGATCCGGACCTGGTGATCCGCACCTCAGGTGAGCAGCGGTTGAGCGGATTCCTGCTGTGGCAGAGCGCGTATTCAGAGATGTGGTTCACCGAGGCGCATTGGCCTGCGTTCCGCCGGGTCGATTTTCTGCGCGCATTGCGCGACTACAGCCGGCGGCATCGGCGCTACGGGGTCTGAAGCGCCCCGAGCGTCTAGAGCTTGCGCAGTCGTAACCGGTTGATGGCGTGGTCGGCGTCCTTGCGTAGAACCAGGGTGGCCCGCGGCCGGGTCGGCAGGATGTTCTCGATCAGGTTGGGCCGGTTGATGGAATGCCAGATGTCGCGGGCGGCATTGACCGCCTGATCGTCGGTCAGCTCCGAGTAGTGGTGGAAATGCGAAGCCGGATCGGCGAACGCTCCGGCCCGCATGGCCAGGAATCGCTCGATGTACCAGTGCTCGATGTCCTCGATCCGAGCGTCGACGTAGACCGAGAAGTCGAAGAGGTCGGAGACCATCAGTCGCGGGCCGGTCTGCAGGACGTTGAGACCCTCCAGGATCAGGATGTCGGGGTGGGCGACCACCTGCTTCTCGCCCGCGATGATGTCGTAGATCAGGTGTGAGTACACCGGGGCACAGACGGTGCCGGCTCCCGACTTCACCGCCGTGACGAAACGCATCAACCCGCGCCGGTCGTAGCTTTCCGGAAAACCCTTGCGGTGCATCAGATGTCGACGACTCAGCTCCGCGTTCGGGTACAGAAAACCGTCGGTGGTCACCAGGTCGACGCGAGGATGGTCGTCCCAGCGGGACAGCAGCGCCTGCAGCACGCGGGCGGTGGTCGACTTGCCGACGGCGACGCTGCCGGCGACGCCGATGACGAAAGGCACCGGACGGTCCGGGCTCTGCTGCGACTCGCCGAGAAATTCGGAGGTGGCAGCGAACAGTCGTTGGCGCGCGGCGACCTGCAGATGGATCAGCCGGGCCAGCGGCAGGTAAACCTCTTCGACCTCGAGCAGGTCGATCTGCTCACCGAGGCCGCGCAGCCCGAGCAACTCCTCCTCGGTGAGCTTGAGGGGGGTCGACATGCGGAGTGCGCGCCACTCACGTCGATCGAACTCGACATAAGGACTCGGTTCGCTCAGCCGCGCCATGGTGCCAGTGTGACAGTTACCGTGGGTGCCATGGACTCCGACCGGCTAATTCGCGAGTACCTCATGCTCGGTCTACGGTTCGACCGCGTCGAGGAGGGCTACGTGGACTCCTTCACCGGGGATCCGCAGCTACGGCGGGTGGTGGCCGACGAGCCCGCGCCCGATCCTGCCGAGCTTGCCGCCGGGGCCAAGCGGCTCCTCGGCGAGCTGGCGGCGGTGCCCCGAACCACCGCCTTCACCGATCAGCGCGCGGAGTTCATCGCCGCGCACCTGCGCGCGCTGGAATGTGCCGGACGCAAGTTCGCCGGTGCGGAGATCGGCTTCGTCGACGAGGTACGGGCCTACTTCGACGTCGACATCCGGCGGGGCGACGAGGACCGCTATCGCGCCGCCCACGCCCAGATCGACGGCGTTCTCGGCGGTTCCGGCCCGCTGGCCGACCGGATGGAGGCCGACCGCCACATCGACGAGATTCCGCCGCACCGGGTCGAGGAGGCCATACACGCCTTCTCCAGCGCGCTGCGCGACACGGTCCGGGCCACCTACCCACTGCCTGACGCCGAGACCGTCGTCTACGAGATCGTCAGCGACAAGCCGTGGTCGGGATTCAACTACTACGAGGGTGACTACCGCTCCCGGGTGGCGGTCAACACCGATCTCAAGCAGCAGATGTCACACCTGCCGGCGCTGATCGCCCATGAGGCCTACCCGGGCCACCACACCGAGCACTGTCGTAAGGAGGCCGGTCTGGTTGCCGGCCTGGGTCAGGCCGAGCAGACCATCTTCCTGGTCAACACCCCGCAGTGCCTGATGGCCGAGGGATTGGCCGACCTCGCCCTGCATGCCGCGGTGGGTCCGGGCTGGGGCCGCTGGGCCGGCGAGATCTACGCCGACCTGGGCCTGCGGTTCGACGGTGAGCGGGCCGAGGCGCTCGCCGGTGCCCGGGCCGAACTGGCAGGGGTGCGCCAGGACGCCGCGCTAATGCTGCACGACGAGGGCCGCGACGTCGACGACGTCGTCGCGTTCCTGCAGCGCTGGCTGCTGGTGGGCGACACCCGGGCCCGGCAGATGCTGCGATTCCTGTCCTCGCCGCTGTGGCGTGCCTATACCTCCACCTACGTCGAGGGCTACCGCTTGCTGCGGGGTTGGCTGGACGCGTCCCCGGACGGGACGGGGCTGACCGAGCGATTCGGCCGGCTGCTGGACGAACCGCTGATTCCGTCCGCGCTGCGGGCCGAACTGGTCTGAGCGGCGGCGGATGTCGCTCATAGGCGGGCACAACGGCGCCCGCCCGCTGTGCGGATACCGGTGTGGCTGTTGGTGATCATGTGGCTTAACGCGCCGGGTTGCGGTGCCGCTCAGCACCCGCTCTGCGACCGGCGACTAGGCTCTCGACCATGACCACCGACGCCATTTCGACCGCCGCCGCCGCACCTGGCGCCGACTACGCAGCCACCGCCAGCGAGGCCTACCGCGCGGCGCTGAGCGTCATCGAGTCCGTCGAACCGCGGATCGCCGCGGCGACACGCAAAGAGCTTGCCGACCAACGTGACTCGCTCAAACTCATCGCCAGCGAGAACTACGCATCACCGGCCGTGCTGCTGACCATGGGCACCTGGCTGTCGGACAAGTACGCCGAGGGCACCGTCGGGCACCGGTTCTACGCCGGCTGCCAGAACGTCGACGACGTCGAGTCCATCGCCGCCGAGCACGCCCGCGAACTTTTCGGCGCCCAGTACGCCTATGTGCAGCCGCACTCGGGTATCGACGCAAACCTGGTCGCGTTCTGGGCCATTCTGGCCACCCGGGTGGAGGCCCCGGCACTGGGTGAGCTCGGCGTGAAGAACGTCAACGACCTCTCCGAGTCCGAGTGGGAGCGCCTTCGGGCCAAACTGGGCAGCCAGCGCCTGATGGGGATGTCGCTGGACGCCGGCGGCCACCTGACGCACGGGTTCCGGCCCAACATCTCCGGCAAGATGTTCCACCAGCGCAGCTATGGAACCGACCCGACGACCGGTCTGCTCGACTACGACGCGGTGGCCGCGGCCGTTCGGGAGTTCAAGCCGCTGATCCTGGTCGCCGGCTACTCGGCCTATCCGCGCCGGGTGAACTTCGCCAAGATGCGCGAGATCGCCGACGAGGTCGGCGCCACCCTGATGGTCGACATGGCGCATTTCTCCGGCCTTGTCGCCGGCAAGGTGTTCACCGGTGACGAGGATCCGGTGCCACACGCCGACGTGGTCACCACCACCACCCACAAATCCCTGCGCGGTCCGCGCGGCGGCCTGGTGCTGGCCACCGCGCAGTACTCCGACGCGGTGGATAAGGGTTGCCCGATGGTGCTCGGCGGGCCGATGTCGCACGTGATGGCCGCCAAGGCGGTTGCCTTCGCCGAGGCGCGTCAGCCGGCGTTCCAGGCCTACGCCCAGCGCGTCGCCGACAACGCGAAGGCCTTCGCCGACGGTCTCATGCGCCGGGGCGCCACCCTGGTCACCGGCGGCACCGATAACCACATCGTGCTGCTCGATGTGCAGTCCTTCGGACTGACCGGCCGGCAGGCCGAGTCGGCCCTGCTGGACGCAGGCATCGTCACCAACCGCAACTCGATCCCGTCGGACCCCAACGGCGCCTGGTACACCAGCGGTATCCGGTTCGGCACCCCGGCGCTGACCACCCGGGGATTCGGTCCCGCCGAGTTCGACCGGGTCGCCGAGATGGTCGTCGAGGTGCTGACGAACACCTCCGCCGAGGGCACGTCGAAGGCGAAATACACCCTGACCGACGCCACCGCGGACTGGGTCCGGGCAGCCTCGGCCGAGTTGCTCGACGCCAACCCGCTGTACCCGGGCCTGACCCTCTAACCGGGGAAACGCCGGGTTCGGCGGATTTCCAGACAACCGTTAACATCGGTTACAGTTACCGCATGGCACAGCTACCTGTCGCGAATGCGTTGACCCTTGAGCTGGAGCCGGTTGTCGCCGACAACCTGGCCCGCTTCCTCGACACCTCCGACTCCTGGTACGCCCACGACTACGTCCCGTTCGACGAAGGCCGGGACTTCGAATTCCTGGGCGGTGTGGACTGGGACGCCTCGCAGGTCACCCTGCCCAAGGATGTGGTGGACGCACTTGAGGTGCTGCTCATCACCAAGGACAACCTGGCCGGCTACCACCGCGAACTCGTCGAACACTTCATCCTTGCGGACAAGTGGGGCCGCTGGCTGGGCCGGTGGACCGCCGAGGAGAACCTGCACGCCATCGCGATCCGTCAGTACCTCGTGGTCACCCGCAATACCGACCCCAATGCCGACGAGCGTGTCCGCGTCAATCATGTGATGCGCGGCTATCGCGCCGCGCACTACTCCCAGATCGAGACGCTGGTGTTCATGGCGTTCTGGGAGCGCGCCCACGCGGTGTACCTGCGCAACCTCGAGGCCGCGATCACCGAGCCCGCGCTCAAGAATTTAGTCGGCCGAATCCGGCGTGACGAGGAACGCCACCAGGAGTTCTTCAGCAACCTGGTGCTGCACTGCCTGGAGAATCACCGGGACCAGACCATCTGCGCCATCGCCCGGCGCGCGAACGACTTCCCGGTGATCGGCGGCGACATCCTGGAGTATCGGGATAACAAGGTCCGCACGGTCGCAGAGGCCGGCATCTTCGATCAGAACGCCGCCGACACGGTGGTCTCCGACAGCATCTCGGACTGGGGACTGGCCGGCGAAGCCATCCTCGAGAAATTCGTCCGCGCGTAACTTTCCGGCGGCGTGCCGCGCCGCGCCGTCGCTGCGGATCGGAGTAGCGTCGGCCTCGATGGCTGGGGAGCCTTCGGCTCCGATGGCTCGAGCCCGAGGAGCGCTGTGACCAAACCCAACACGCCCATCCGGACGTATGTGCTCGACACATCAGTCCTGCTGTCTGACCCGTGGGCGTGTACTCGGTTCGCCGAACACGAGGTGGTCGTTCCGCTGGTGGTGATCAGCGAGCTGGAAGCCAAACGGCACCATCACGAACTCGGCTGGTTCGCCCGGCAGGCGCTACGACTATTCGACGATCTGCGGATTGAACACGGCAGGCTCGATCAGCCCATTCCGGTTGGTACACAGGGTGGAACGCTGCATGTCGAGCTCAATCACAGTGATCCGACCGTGCTGCCGGCCGGGTTCCGCACCGACACCAATGATGCCCGGATTCTGACCTGCGCGGCCAACCTCGCCGCCGAGGGCAAGCGGGTGACCCTGGTCAGCAAGGACATCCCCTTGCGCGTCAAGGCCGGCGCGGACGGCCTGCCCGCTGACGAGTACCACGCCCAGGACGTCATCACCTCGGGCTGGACCGGTATGGGCGAACTCAAGGTGACGACCGAGGATATCGACACGATCTTCGCCGAAGGTGAGATCGACCTGACCGAAGCTCGTGATCTGCCCTGCCACACCGGAATTCGGCTGCTGGGCGGCACCTCGCATGCGCTGGGCCGGGTCAACGCCGACAAGAAGGTGCAACTGGTGCGCGGCGATCGCGAAGTCTTCGGACTGCGCGGACGTTCGGCCGAACAGCGGGTGGCGCTGGACTTGCTGCTCGACGAGTCGGTCGGCATCGTGTCGCTGGGCGGTAAGGCCGGCACCGGGAAGTCGGCACTGGCGCTGTGCGCGGGCCTGGAGGCCGTTCTGGAGCGGCGCACCCAGCGCAAGGTCGTGGTGTTCCGTCCGCTCTACGCCGTCGGTGGTCAGGAGTTGGGATATCTGCCCGGCAGTGAGAGCGAGAAGATGGGTCCGTGGGCCCAGGCCGTCTTCGATACCCTCGAGGGACTGGCCAGCCCGGCGGTGCTCGAAGAGGTGCTCTCCCGCGGCATGTTGGAAGTACTGCCGCTGACCCACATTCGTGGCCGCTCCCTGCACGACTCGTTCGTCATCGTCGACGAGGCGCAGTCGCTGGAGCGCAATGTGCTGCTGACCGTGCTCTCCCGATTGGGCGCGGGTTCGCGGGTGGTGCTCACCCACGATGTCGCTCAGCGTGACAACCTTCGGGTCGGGCGTCACGACGGCGTGGCCGCGGTGATCGAGAAACTGAAGGGGCATCCGCTTTTCGCCCACATCACCCTCATGCGCAGCGAACGTTCACCGATCGCGGCGCTGGTCACCGAGATGCTCGAGGAGATCAGCCCCGGCGCGCTGCCGTAAACTGGCGATCGTGCCGCGATTCCTGCCGGCCGCGTTTGCGGCACTACTCCTGGCCGGATGCAGCGCCTCCACCGGCACGTCTGCGCAGCGTCCGGTCGACTGTGCGATCGACAAGTGCGTGGCGTTCACCTTCGACGACGGGCCGACGCCGTACACCGACCGGTTACTCACCGTCCTACGCGATGCCGATGCCAAGGCCACCTTCTTCCTGATCGGCAACAAAGTCGCGGCGAACCCGGACGGAGCCAAACGGATCGCCCAGGCCGGTATGGAGATCGGCAACCACACCTGGGAACACCCGAACATGACGACGATTCCTGCGGATCGTGTGCCGGCACAGCTGTCCAAGGCGCAGGACGCCATCACCGCGGCAACCGGAACGACGCCGAACATCTGGCGCCCGCCGGGCGGTCTGACCGATCCGGCCGTCAACGAGGTGGCGGCAACGGTCGGTCTGGCCGGAATCCTCTGGGACGTCATCCCATTCGACTGGATCAACGACTCCGATACCGCGGCCACGAAGTACATGCTGATGACGCAGATCAAGCCTGGCTCGGTGGTGCTGTTCCACGACTCCTACTCCTCGACGGTCGATCTGGTGTACCAATTCCTCCCGGTGCTCAAAGCCAACGGCTACCACCTGGTGACCGTCAGCGAACTGCTGGGTCCGCGTGCTCCGGGTAGCGTCTACGGTGGCCGTGAGAACGGTCCGCCCACTGATCTGCTGAAGGATATCGAGGCCGGGGACATCCCGACCCTGCCGGCCACGCCGTCCCCGGCTCCGATGCCGAACTTCCCGATCACCGACATTCCCGGCGCCAACAGCGGTGGCCCGAACAACGGCCTCTAGAGCGGTCCCGCGTGCATCACTTGACACCGCTTGTCCTGACGCTCTTGGTGCTCACCTATGCGGTGGTCTCCGAACAGGTCAACCGCCGCTTCATCGCCCCCGCGCTGATCTTCATGCTGGCCGGAATGGCGTTGGGCCCATTCGGATTTGACCTTCTTGAGGCCGGTCCGGCGACCGAGGGCTACACCGTGCTCGCGCAACTGGCGTTGACGGTGATCCTGTTCAACCAGGCCGCGAAGCTACGCCTCAATCGGATCCGGGAACGCAGTCCGGTGTCGCTGCGACTGCTGGTGATCGGCATCCCTCTCACCGTGCTGTTGAGCGCTCTCACCGCTGCAGTGGTCTTACCGGTTCTGCCATGGTGGGAGGCGGTGGCCCTGGCGGCCATTGTCGCGCCGACCGAGGTGGCGCTCATCGAGGCGTTGCTGGATGACACCCGGATACCCGAACGGGTGCGTCAGGCCCTCTCTGTGGAGAGTGGTTTCTACGACGGATTCGCCCTGGCGATTCTGCTTGTTGCACTGGGGTTGGCGTCCCAGCGCACCGCTCCGGAGAGCACGCACTGGATCCAGTTCATCTTCACCACCGAGATCCTCTCGCTCCTGGCGGGTGCTGCGGTCGGCCTGGCCGGCGGCTGGGTGGTGATGTGGTCGCGGCGCAAGCAGTGGATGACCGACACCTGGGCTCAGCTGGCCACCCTGGCGCTGGCGTTCGTGTGCTTCCAGCTCGGGGAGTGGATGCAGGCGAGCGGCTTCGTCGCGGCTTTCACGGGCGGCCTTGCGTTTTCGTTCATCTCCCGCCGCAATGACGACGGGCTACCCACCCAGGTCTCCGACGCCACCGGTCAGTTGCTTGAGCTGATGGTGTTCGCGATGTTCGGCGCCTTCGCCGTGATCGACGGATGGCGCAGTGCCGATTGGCGCGTTGTGTTGTTCTCGGTGCTGGCGTTGTTCATGGTGCGCATCGTCGCGGTACTGATCTCACTGGTGCGTACCAGCATGGCGATGTCGAGCCGCCTGTTCATCGGCTGGTTCGGCCCGCGCGGGATCGGCACCCTGGTGCTCGGACTGCTGGTGATCAACCGCGGGGAGATGGAGCATACGGGGCTGATCGGAACCGTCGGTGTGGTGACGGTGTCGCTGAGCCTGGTGCTGCACAGCCTCAGCACGGCACCGGGGATCCGGCTACTGGCCGGGCGTGGATCTAACCCTCGTCCTTGACCTTCGCCATCGCCAGCACATCAAGACGGCGGTCGAGTTCGGCCTCGGAGAGCTTCTCGCCGATCAGCCCGCGGTCGATGACCGTCTGCCGGATCGTCTTGTGCTCCTTGAGGGCCTGCTTGGCCACCGCGGCAGCCTCCTCGTAACCGATCGCCGAGTTGAGCGGCGTGACGATCGACGGTGACGATTCGGCGAGGCGGCGCAGCCGGTCCTCATCGGCGATCAATCCGTCGATGCAGCGATCGGCGAAGAGTCGGGACACGTTGGTCAGCAACGTGAATGACTCCAGCAGATTGCGCGCCATCATCGGGATGTAGACGTTGAGTTCGAACGCGCCCGACAGACCACCGACGGTGATGGCGGCGTCATTGCCGATCACCTGTGCGGCCACCTGCGTGACGGCCTCGGGGATCACCGGATTGACCTTGCCCGGCATGATCGAGCTACCCGGCTGGAGGTCCGGCAGGTGTAGCTCACCCAGACCGGTCAGCGGGCCGGATCCCATCCAGCGGATGTCATTGGCGATCTTGGTCAGCGAGACCGCGATCGTCTTGCATGCGCCGGATGCCTCGACCAGGCCGTCGCGAGCGGCCTGGGCCTCGAAAGAATCCGCTGCGGTGCGCAATTCGGGCAGCCCGGTCTGGGCGACGAGGACCTCGACAACCCGGGCTCCGAAGCCGTCTGGAGCATTGAGGCCGGTGCCGACGGCGGTGCCGCCGATGGCCAGTTCGCCGAGGCGGGGGAGTGTCGCCTTGACCCGCTCGATACCGGCCTCGACCTGGCGGGCGTAGCCGCCGAACTCCTGCCCGAGGGTGACCGGAACAGCGTCCATCAGGTGGGTGCGGCCGGACTTGACCACCGTGCGCCACTGCTTGGCCTTACTGGCCAGCGATGCGTGCAGCACTTCCAGCGCCGGAATGAGCTGGCGCACAGCGGCTTCGGTGGCCGCGATGTGGGTGGAGGTCGGGAAGGTGTCATTGGAGGACTGCGACATGTTCACGTCGTCGTTCGGGTGCACCTTCACGCCGTTGCGATCGCAGATCGAGGCGATCACCTCGTTGGCGTTCATATTGGAGCTGGTGCCCGAGCCGGTCTGGAACACGTCGATCGGGAAGTGGTCGTCGTGCAGACCTTCGGCGATCTCGCCGGCCGCGGCGATGATGGCGTCTGCCTTCTCCGCGGGCAGCAGGTTCAGGTCCTTGTTCACCTGAGCGCAGGCCGCCTTCAGCAGCGCCATGGCCCGGATCTGGTTGCGATCCAGCCCGCGGAACGAGATCGGGAAGTTCTCCACTGCCCGTTGGGTCTGGGCCCGCCACAGGGCTTTGGCCGGGACCCGGACCTCGCCCATGGTGTCGTGCTCGATCCGGAACTCGCCGTCAGCCTCAGTGTTGGTCATGTAGCGCCTTTCTTGCCTGGAATCTGGAGTGTCTAGGGGAGGGGGTAGGCAGCCGAAGAGTCCCCGGTGAAATCCACCGCGGAGTATTCGTTGAGCTTCGAGAGCCGGTGGTAGGCGTCGATCATGCGGACGGTGCCCGACTTCGACCTCATCACGATGGACTGGGTGGTGCAGCCGCCGCCGAAGAAGCGCACCCCCTTGAGCAGGTCGCCATCGGTGACGCCGGTGGCGCAGAAGAACACGTTCTCACCCGACACCAGGTCGGTGGTGGTCAGCACCCGGTCCAGATCATGCCCGCGGTCGATGGCCTTCTGGCGTTCCTCGTCATCCTTGGGCGCCAGCATCGCCTGGATCTCACCGCCCATGCATCGGATCGCGGCGGCGGTGATGATGCCCTCCGGTGTACCGCCGATGCCGACCAGAAGATCGGTTCCCGAATCCGGACGACAGGCCGAGATCGCCCCTGCCACATCGCCATCGGAGATCAGCCTGATCCGGGCGCCCGCATCACGAACCTCCGCCATCAGCTTCTGGTGCCGCGGACGGTCCAGGATGCAGACGGTGATGTCGGAGACCGACGCGTTGCGCACCTTCGCGATTCGCTGAATGTTCGCCGCGATCGGCGAGGTGATGTCGACGAACTCCGCGACGTCGGGGCCCGCGGCGATCTTGTTCATGTAGAACACCGCCGACGGATCGAACATCGCGCCGCGCTCGGCCACCGCAAGCACCGAGATGGCGTTGGGCATGCCCTTGGCCATCAGGGTGGTTCCGTCGACCGGGTCCACCGCGAAGTCGCAATCCGGTCCGTCGCCGTTGCCGACCTCTTCACCGTTGTAGAGCATCGGGGCGTTGTCCTTCTCGCCCTCGCCGATCACCACCACGCCCCGCATCGACACCGAGTTGACCAGCTCACGCATCGCGTCGACCGCCGCGCCGTCGCCGCCCTCCTTGTCGCCGCGGCCCACCCAACGGCCGGCGGCCATCGCGCCGGCTTCGGTGACCCGAACCAGTTCCATGGCCAGGTTGCGGTCGGGGGCTTCGCGGCGGCGGGGCTCGGACATGGCTGAGATTGTCCCAGAACCGGGTCACCCGTCCAGACCTGGGATACTGGCTGCCGTGACTGACGGCACTCCCGGGCCAAAACCGGCCAAGCCCAGGCTTCTGCAGGACGGCCGGGACATGTTCTGGTCGCTGGCGCCACTGGTGGCGGCCTGCGTACTGCTGGCGGCATTGGTGGGCACATGTTCGTTCCAGCCCAAGGGGCCGGCAGAGGGCACGGTGCCCAGCTACGACGCTCCGGCCGCCCTGCGTTCTGACGCCGCTGCAATGAATTTCCCCATCCGGCTGCCGGCAGTCCCGACGGGCTGGCGTGCCAACTCCGGAGGTCACGGCGCCATCGGCGAGGGCCGCATCGACCCGAAGACCCGCGACCGGCAGAGTGCGTCCTTCACCCGGGTCGGTTACCTCGCCCCATCGAAGCTCTACGTCAGTCTCACCCAGAGCGACGCTGATGAGACCGCCCTCGTCGAATCCATCCACACCGGGATCTACCCGGCCGGAACCCAGGACGTCGACGGTGTGACATGGATCGTCTACGAGGGTGCCGAAGGCGACGAGCCGGTCTGGACCACCCGTCTGGACAGCCCGGCCGGACCAGCCCAGCTCGCCATCACCGGAGCGGCCACCAGTGACGATTTCCGAACACTTGCTACCTCGACTCAGACCCAGCCGCCGCTTCCGCGCGGTTAAATGGCGTCATGACATTGCACGCTCCCGAGGCCGATCTGACCGGTTGGAACTGTGAGCCGTTCACGGCGGACGGCTTCACCCACGACGTCTACTACAGGGGCTCCGGGCCCGGAGTGGTGCTCATTCCGGAGATGCCCGGTGTGCACCGAGGTGTGCTGGCGTTGGGAAACTATTTGGTGGACAACGGGTTCACGGTGGCGATTCCCTCGTTGTACGGCACGCCCGGGATGTCGGCGCGCAGCGCCGCGTTGGTCCCGAATCTGGTCCGCGGGTGCGTGGCCAAGGAATTCGCCGCGTTCGCGCTGAACAAGGAGCGTCCGGTGGCCGGCTATCTGCGGGCGCTGGCGCGTGATCTGAATGCCAAGACCCCGGGTAAGGGTGTCGGGGTGATCGGGCAGTGCTTCTCCGGTGGTTTCGCGCTTGCCGCCGCAGTCGACGACAGCGTGCTGGCGTCGGTGCTGAGTCAGCCGTCGGTACCGCTGGCCTTGGGCGCCAGGCAGAAGAGCGACCCCGGGTTCTCCGAGCGCGAGATGAAGGTGATCGAGAAGCGGGCCGCAGAGGACGGACTCTGCGCGCTGGGTTTGCGGTTCAGCGGCGACCCGATGGCTCCGGCGGAGCGCTTCGCGACGATCAAGGATCGCCTCGGCGATGCCTTCGAGGTCATCGAACTCGATTCCTCACCCGGTAATGCCGGCGGATTCGGCAAGCTGGCGCATTCAGTGCTGACCCTGGAGGTACGGGAGGCCGACGGCCAGCCCGCCTACGAGGCCCGCAAGCGGATGGTCGAATTCCTCAGGGAGCAGCTGGTTTAGCGACGATGTCGGTGCCGGCCTTCGGCTTCTTGCGGCGGAAGGGCATCTTGCGCTCATCGTCCAGTTCTTCTTGCTGCTCCATCTCCACGCCCTTGTAGACCGCGAGGTACACCGAGATCGTCGTGACGATGACGATCATCAGGACCGGGCCCAGGATGATGCCGAAAAACCCGAACATCGCGATGCCGGAGAACACCGACAGCAGCATCAGCGCCGGGTCCAACCGGGCTTCCTTCGGGACCAGGATCGGTCGCAGGAAGTTGTCGACGTTGGTGATACCGATCAGGTGGAACAGCACCACGAAGGCACCGCCGGCCACGTTGCCGAAGATCATCATCCCGATACCGAACGGGATCGTCACGATGCCGCTGCCGAGCGGGATCACCGACAGCGCGGTCAGGAAGATCGCGAAGATGAAGAAGGCGTCGTGAAAGCCCGCGATGTAGATCGACGTCGCCCCGAGGACGCCCTGGATTATCGCAATGATGAACTGGCCCTTGACCGTTCCCTTCACCATGGCGCCCATCTTCGCGAGGTACAGGTCGGTGACCTCCTCGCCGAGCGGGTTGAGCCGGCGGATCAGGGTGATCACCTTGGTCTTGTTGACCAGCAGTGAGATCAGCACGTAGAGGAAGATGATGGTTGAGGTGATGAGCCCGATCGCGCCGCCTGCCGCACCGCTGAGCGTCCGCAGCAGCCACTCGCCGACGGTCTGAGCCACTTTGCCGACGTTGGTGCGAAGCGATTCCAGCGTGATCGTCGGGGCCTCGAACGGAAGCTTGTGTAGCAGATTGTTGGCGGTGGTGATTGCTTTGTCGCCGAGCGCATTGAGATCGGCGGTCTTCGCCCAGTCGGCGACGCCGATCAGCATGTGCGAGATCTGCACCGTCGCAAGAGAAACCACGGCGATGACCGGGATGACGACGATTGCCAGCGCCGCCAGGACGGTGAGCGCGGTCGCGAGCCCGCTGCTGAGCTTGCTCCGCAGCCGGTTGTGGATCGGCGTGAACAGGTAGGCGATGATCGCCGCGATGACGATCAGCATGAAGTAGCGCCGCAGGAAGTAGGCGCCGAATATCAGCGCGATCATCGTGACTACGGCCAGCGCGCGTTTCTGGCTGGCGGTGAACTCAGTCTTCACCTCTGTTACCCCATCAGCTTCGTGAGATGTTCATGGATGTTGGGATAGCGCTTCAGGTGTGCACCACCGTTGAGGTCGAGTATCTCGCCGGTCAGCCAGGCCGACTGTGGCGAACACAGAAACGCGACCGCCGCGGCGATGTCCTCGGGCGTTCCGGCCCGGCCCAGTGCGGTGTTCTCCACGTAATCGTCGACGACGCCGGGGATGGCGGCCGCGCCCTCGGTCAGCGGGGTGTGCACGAATCCGGGTGCCACCGCGTTGACCCGTACGCCATGCGGGCCCAGTTCCAGAGCGGCGACCTGTGTGAGCATCGACAGTCCTGCTTTGGCCGCGCAGTAGGCGCTCATACCGATAGCTGGTTGACGTCCGTTGAGCGAGGTCAGGCTTACCACCGAGCCGCCTTCGCCGAGGTGCCGGCCGGCATGCTTGAGCACCAGGAATGCGCCCGTCAGGCAGACGTCGATGACCGACCGGAACTGCTCGGCGTCGAGTTCGGTGATGAGGCCGAAGCCGCTGAAACCGGCGCAGTTGACCACGACGTGCAGGCCGCCCTCGCGCGAGACGACACCATCGAAGAGTCGCGAGACACTGTCCTCGTCGGTGACCTCGACAGCGGCCCAGGTGTGCGGGTCGCCGAGTTCGGTGGCGCGCTGCTCGGCGCCCTCGGTGTTGCGGTCGGCGATGGTGACTCGGCAGCCTTCCTCGGCCAGGGCGCGGGCGGTGGCCCATCCGATTCCCGAGGCACCTCCGACGATGACGGCCACCCGGCCGGTTGTGGTGCTCACGCCTGACTCCGATCTACATCTGATGCGCCCCACTTGCGTCGGATCGCGGCCCACGGGTTTGCGTAGGTTCCGGGCTGACGGTAGTAGGCGGATTGCCGCTTGAGGAACTCCCGCGCCAGCGGCGCTATCAACCGCAGGGGGTAACGCTTCCAACCGGACCGCTGCGCGATCTCGGTGAGCATCTGGGGCCATGAATGGTGCTGGTGTTTGAGCACAGCCTGCGCGGTGGCGGTGTCCATCCAGTCGGTCGCGAACCACCCGTCGTCATCAGCCGGGTCACCCTTGCGGCCCTGCGGCAGAACACCCACCAGACCCATTGCGGCCGATGTCGACGGGCCGATCTCGCCCTGCAGTTGACGGTGCGAGTCGTCGCCGCCGATCAGCAAGGTGCGGCCGACGACGTCGGCGGTGGTCGCGGCGGCGAAGGCGTGTGCGACATCGCGCACATCCACGGTCTGCAGCCTGCCGTCGGTGGGCAACACCCCCGCGAAATAGACCATGTCGGGGTCCCTCTTTGGATTCGGCTCGACGGTGAGCACTCCGCCGAGGCGCAGGATCACCCAGTCCAATGATGATCCGCGGACGATCGTCTCCGACTCCATCTTGTGCCGGCCGTAGACGTCGTAGGGCCGCACCGGGGTCTCGGCGGTGAGCAGGTCGGTGATGCGGTGGGGATTACGCGGTCCGTATACGGCGATGCTGGATGCCTGGATGAATCGCGGCGGATTCTTCTGTGCTGCAGCCGCATTCACCAGATTTACGGTTCCACCGACATTCACTCGGCGAGCCAGGCTCGGGTTGGCGTAGCACGATGGTGGGATGACGGCGGCGAGGTGAATGATCGTCGCCGGGTTCAGTTCGGTCAGGAGGTCGGCGATCTGTACGGAGTCGGTGAGGTCTGCCCACCGGGTCCGTACTGCTGCCGGCAAATTCTCTGCAGCGGTGCGGTTGGCCGGGGTGTCGAGGTCGGTAGCGACGACGTTCCTGCCCTGCACGACGAGGTGTCCGACGGTGGCGGTTCCGACCAACCCGAACGCACCGGTGATCAACACGGTGTCGGTCATGGCGTTACCTCTCGTCTGTCTGATCATCCTGCCCGACGGCGACTTTCTGTCGGACCGCCGCTTTATTATTCGAACATGAGTTCGGTAGTCGAAGCGCTCGCGGTGCTTGACCAGGCGGTCGAGATGCTCGGTGCCGCCGATCTGGACTCAGTAGGCGCCCTGGACCGCTATCGGGTGTTGGAACGGTTGGAGACCTCCCGGCGCCGCCAGGTCGCGGTGGCCGGGTCACTGCTGTGTGGGCTCGAGCATGTGCCCGGCTGCCCACCGCCACCGGTGGCCCTGGCCGATAGCCTGCGGATCAGCCGCCGCGAAGCCCGCCGGAGGATTCGTGACGCCGAACAACTCGCCCCGAGGATCACCCTGACCGGCCAACCGGTCCCGCCGGTGTTGCCGGCCACCGCGAAAGCCT
>NZ_JBPCSX010000206.1:0-10992 GCF_051006775.1 Mycobacterium sp. | reverse complement strand
GGCCCAAGCCGCCGTTGCCACCGTTGCCACCGGAGCCGCCGACACCCGCGGTGGATTGCCCGCCGACACCGCCGGCGCCGCCCTTACCGGCCCTGGCGCCAAAGAACCCGTCGAGGCCGCCGGCCCCGCCGTTGCCGCCGGCGGTGCCCACCGGGGCCTTACCGCCGTTGCCGCCGGCGCCGGCTGCGCCGCCCGCGCCGGCCACATAACTGCCTGTTCCGCCGTTACCGCCGTTACCGGCGATGCCCGCCGTGGTCGTTCCGTCACCGGCGTTGCCACCGTTGCCACCGATGCCGCCGGGCTCCGAGCCCCACAGGCCGCCGTCGCCGCCGTTACCGCCGTTACCGCCGTTACCGCCGATGGCCCCACCGGAGTACCCGTTTCCGCCGTTGCCGCCGGAATGGGTGGTACCGGTGAGGTCACCGCCGTAAAGGGTGGGGAATCTGGCCTCCTGGCCGCCGTTGCCGCCGTCGCCGCCATTGGGATTCATGGCCGATCCGTTGCCGCCGTTTCCGCCCTTACCGGCGTTTCCGGCCAGGGAGATACCGAAGAATCCGGCGCTGCCGCCGTTGCCGCCGGCGCCACCGTTGGCACCGTTGCCGCCGCTACCCGCCGCACCTGCGAACAGGTTGCCCGCGATATCGGTTCCGCCGAGGAAGCCGCTGTTGCCGCCGTTGCCACCGTAGTTGTCCTCACCCAGGATGCCGAAGTCCACGGCGCTGCCGCCGTTTCCGCCGCGGCCGTAGAGGTAGGCGTTTCCGCCGCTGCCGCCGTCGTAGCCGTTTCCGCCGTTGCCGAACAACAGGCCGGCGTTACCGCCGTTGCACGGTGTGCCCGCCGAGCAGTTCGGGCCGCCGACATCGTCGGCGGTGAAGCTGAACCCGTCGCCGATGAGAATGCCGGCGTTCGGGTGCTCGGCAGTGCCGTTGCCGACGAAGAAGCTGAGGAAATCGTCTCCGACGCTGGCGGCCGCAACCTTGCTCGCCGACTTGGACGCCACAATGCCGGGCAACTCATCGGCCGCGCACAGGGCACGGGTGAGATCGCACTGTGCCGAGGCTAATTTCACCGCAGGGCTGGTCGGCAGGGTGGTGTGACCGGCCGCCATGAACAGCCCGGCCCCGATCATCGCCGCCCCGGCAACGTTGCCGGTTACCAGGGGCAGGAGAGTGCGGACGGGTGATTTGCGGGGTCTGGCCACGGTTGGGTCCCTTCGCTGAGGCCGGTTCGGTTGTGGAAATGATCTCGTCGAATGCAACGTCATGCTCATTGCCTCGGGTTTGCTTGATGTTAACGAAAAGCTGAAGTTAAGGTGAACGCAGTCTGAAAGTAACCTGAGTGCCGCAGTGTGGTTGTGGAGCGTTCGGCTGGGAGAGCTCTCAACTCCAGAGTGTCACGTGAACCTTCGGCCGGAATCGGGTCACGCCGACTCCGGTGCCGCGGACCATCGCCTGGGTGCAGCGTGGTGTGGTGATGAAGTTCATCAACTCGGTGACCACCGGTTGGCATGCCGCTGCTGGCAGTGCGGAGGCGCACCACTCACCGCCGGCCTGTAGGTCGGTGTGCTTGATCTGCACCAGTCGGCCAGCCGCCAGATCCTTGGCGACCGTGAAACCGATGGCCGGCGCAACACCGGGTACCCGCTGTACCTCGTCGACGGCCGCGGCATCGCTCTGGAAGATCCGCTGTCGAATTTCCGGGATCGCCAAACTCCTTAGCAATCGGGCGATTTCGCCGTCGACGCTGGCGGCGGAGGGCCCCAGCATCCAATGCTGCTCCCGCAGCATCGCGGGAGTGACCGGTGCGGTGATGAGCGGACTGCTGGGCGCCGCGACGGCGATGATCTGATACTTCAGGAACGGACGCAGCACCAGGGTGCCGTCCGGGTCGGAGGCAGGCGGACCCAGTGCTATGTCGACCGCCCGGGACTCGATCAGATCGCGGAAACGGCCGGTGGGATGGACACTCAGCTCCACCGAAAGATCGTCGGCCCGGGATGAGAACAGGTCGATCACCCCCGGTGCGGCATGTTCGGCGAACGCGCTCGATGCGGCGATGCGCAGCATCCGCCGGCCGCGCGCCGCTTCGGTCACCTCGATGGCGGTCTGTTGCTGCAGACCGAGGATCTCTACTGACCGGCTGGCCAGTCGCAGGCCGCCGGGGGTGAAGGACAACCCGTTGACCGTCCGGGTGAACAGCGGATCGGCGAGTTCCTTACGCAACTGGGCGATGTGCATCGAAATGCCGGCGTCCGACATACCCAGTTCAGTGGCCGCCGCATGTACCGAACCGAGCCGAACCACCGCGGAGTAGGCCCGAAGCTGCGCCGGGGTCACCGGATGCGCCTACGTTTGATGATGTGCAGGACGTTCTCGCCGAGCTGCTCGGCATCTGGCGCAGCGGCGCCACCGCCGGCGTCGGCACGGTGGTGCGCACCTTCCGGTCGGCACCACGGCAGCCGGGTGCCGCGATGGTCGTCGCCCCCGATGGCACGGTCAGCGGGTCGGTATCCGGCGGCTGCGTGGAGGGAGCGGTATACGAGTCGGCGACCGAGGTGGCCGAGTCCGGGATTGCTCGGCTGGAGCGTTACGGCGTCAGCGACGATGACGCGTTCACAGTCGGTCTGACCTGCGGTGGCATCCTCGACATCTTCGTGGAACCGTTGTCCGGCAACACCTTTCCGCAATTTGAGACCGTCGTCGCCGATATCGTGGCGCACCGGCCGGTGGCGGTCGCTACCGTGATCGGCCATACCGAGCCGGGCTGGGTCGGCCGGCGGCTGATCGTGCGGGCCGACACGACCGAGGGCACGCTGGGATCTGACCGGGCCGATACCGCAGTCGCCGATGATGCGCGCGGACTGCTCGCCGCCGGCCGCAGCGAGGTCCTCGGATACGGGCCCGATGGTCAGCGCCGCGGCGAGGGTATGGAGGTGTTCGTCGCCAGCCACGCCCCGCCACCCCGGATGCTGGTGTTCGGCGCCATCGACTTCGCCGCCGCGGTCGCCCAGCAGGGTGCGTTCCTCGGCTACCGGGTCACCGTCTGCGACGCGCGCCCGGTCTTCGCGACGAGTGCGCGCTTTCCCAACGCCGACGAGGTCGTCGTGGAATGGCCGCACCGCTATCTCGCGGCGCAGGCCGAAGCCGGCGCGCTCGACCGGCGGACGGTGATCTGCGTTCTCACCCATGACCCCAAGTTCGACGTTCCACTGCTGGAGGTGGCACTGCGACTCGACGTCGGCTATGTCGGCGCGATGGGATCGCGGCGCACCCATGACGACCGGATGGCCAGGTTGCGCGAGGCCGGATTGACCGATGACGAACTGGCGAGAATGGCGAGTCCGATCGGCTTGGATCTCGGGGCGCGGACCCCGGAGGAGACGGCGGTGTCGATCGCGGCGGAAATCATCGCCCGGCAGTGGGGCGGCGGCGGGAGCCCCCTGACCGTGACCGGCGGCCGCATTCACCACGACAACGAGGGTAACGCGGCTCTGCCACCGGAGTTAAGTGATCGCTTAACTCGCCCTTGACCCTCGGGTCGGCGCGGGCCACTATTTAGTTCCCCGCGACTTCTGTGAGGTCAGTCACATGCAGGTTCCTAATCCTTTCGAATACGAGCGCGCCACCAGCGTCGACCACGCGGTCGGACTCTTGGACCGGCTGGGTGAGGGCGCGTTCATCGTCGCGGGCGGGCACAGCCTGCTGCCGATGATGAAACTCCGGATCGCCAACCCCGAGTACCTGATCGATATCAACGATCTGCACGACGAACTCGGATACGTCACCGTGGAGCCGTCGCAGGTGCGCCTGGGTGCCATGGCCCGTCATGCTGAAGTGCTCGCCTCCGAGGCCCTGGCGCGAGTGTGCGGGATCTTCGCCGACGCCGAACTGGTGATCGCCGACCCGGTGGTGCGCAACCGCGGCACCGTGGGCGGCTCGCTGTGCCAGGCCGACCCGGCCGAGGATCTGTCGACAGTGTGCGAGGTGCTCGACGCGACGGTCGTGGTTCGCGGGCCCAAGGGCCAGCGTGAAATCGGCATCGACGAGTTCCACGTCGGGGCGTACGAGACCTCACGTGACCACAACGAGATGCTCATCGAGGTGCGGATCCCCATGCGGCCGCACTCCGGGAGTGCCTATGCGAAGGTCGAACGGCGGGTCGGTGACTGGGCGGTGGCCGCCGCGGGCGCCGCAGTGACCCTGGACGGCGACCGAATCGTCGCCGGGCGGGTCGGGCTGACCGCCGTCAACGCCGACCACGAGGGCCTCGCGGCCGTCCGCGAGGCGTTGGCCGGCGCGCCCGCGACCGAGGAGACCTATGCCGAGGCCGGTCGGCTGGCCGCATTGGCATGCGAGCCGGTCACCGATCAGCGTGGCACCGCCGAGTACAAGCGCCACCTGGCGTCCGAACTGACCATCCGAACCCTGCGCACCGCCGTCGAGCGTGCCCGGGCCAACGCCTAACCCGAAAGACAACTGATGCATATCACGATGACAGTCAACGGCGAGCAGGTCAGCGCCGACGTCGAACCCCGCATGCTGCTGGTGCATTTCCTCCGGGATCAGTTGCGGCTCACCGGAACCCACTGGGGTTGCGACACGTCCAACTGCGGCACCTGCGTGGTGTCGATCGACGGTAAGCCGGTCAAGTCGTGCACCACCCTGGCCGCGATGGTGTCGGGGCATGAGGTCACTACCGTCGAGGGCCTGGCAGTCGACGGCAAACTCGACCCGATTCAGGAGGGGTTCATGCAGTGCCACGGCCTGCAGTGCGGTTTCTGCACGCCGGGGATGATGATCACCGCCCGCGCACTGCTCGACGAAAATCCGGATCCCTCCGAAGATGAGATCCGCGAAGCGATTTCAGGGCAGATCTGCCGCTGTACCGGCTACACCACCATCGTCCGCTCCATCCAGTGGGCCGCCAAGCACGCAAACGAAGAGGTCCAGGCATGACCACAGTCGAGTCCCGCCCGCAGACCTCCGAGAACGACACCGCAGACAACGACCAGAAGCCGTGCGGCTACGGACGCATGCTCCGCAAGGAGGACCCGCGGTTCATCCGCGGCCGCGGCACCTACGTCGACGATGTGCAACTGCCCGGCATGCTGCACCTGGCCATCCTTCGTTCGCCCTACGCGCACGCCACGATCAACAGCATCGACGTCAGTGCCGCACTGGCGCATCCGAAGGTCAAGGCTGTCATCACCGGCGCCGACCTGGCCGAAAAGGGCCTCGCCTGGATGCCCACCCTGTCGAATGACGTCCAAGCAGTGCTGGCCACCGACAAGGTGCGCTTCCAGGGCCAGGAGGTGGCCTTCGTCGTCGCCGAGGACCGCTACTCCGCGCGAGATGCGTTGGAGCTCATCGACGTCGACTACGAGCCGCTGGTCCCGGTCGTCGACGTCCGCACCGCGCTCGATCCCGACGCTCCGGTGATCCGCACCGACCTGGAGGGCAAGAAGGACAACCACTGCTTCGACTGGGAGACCGGCGATGCCGCCGCTACCGACGCGGTGTTCGCCAGGGCCGATGTCGTCGTCAAGCAGGAAATCATCTACCCGCGTGTGCATCCGGCGCCCATGGAGACCTGCGGCGCGGTTGCCGATCTCGATCCGGTCAGCGGCAAGCTGACTCTGTGGTCGACCACCCAGGCGCCGCACGCACACCGCACCCTGTACGCGTTGGTCGCCGGACTGCCCGAGCACAAGATCCGGATCATCGCGCCCGATATCGGCGGCGGCTTCGGCAACAAGGTTCCGATCTACCCCGGTTACGTCTGCGCCATCGTCGCCTCACTGGTGCTCGGCAAGCCGGTGAAGTGGATGGAGGACCGCAGCGAGAACCTGACGTCCACCGGGTTCGCCCGCGACTACATCATGGTCGGCGAGATCGCCGCCACCTCCGAGGGCAAAATCCTCGCGATCCGGTCCACCGTGCTGGCCGATCACGGCGCCTTCAACGGCGTCGCATCGCCGGTGAAGTATCCGGCCGGCTTCTTCGGGGTGTTCACCGGCAGCTATGACATCGAGGCCGCCTACTGCAATATGACCGCGGTCTTCACCAATAAAGCACCCGGCGGGGTGGCTTACGCCTGCTCGTTCCGCATCACCGAGGCCGTGTACTTCGTTGAGCGCCTGGTGGACTGCCTGGCCTTCGAGATGAAGATGGATCCGGCCACGCTGCGCCTGAAGAACCTGTTGCGCCCGGAGCAGTTCCCGTACGAGAGCAAGACCGGCTGGACCTACGACTCAGGCGACTACGAGACCACCATGCGCCTGGCCATGGACATGATCGGTTATGACGAGCTGCGGGCCGAACAAGCTGAAAAGCGGACCCGCGGCGAGCTCATGGGCATCGGGATCTCGTTCTTCACCGAGGCGGTCGGCGCCGGCCCGCGTAAGGATATGGACATCCTCGGCCTCGGCATGGCCGACGGTTGCGAGTTGCGTATCCACCCGACGGGCAAAGCGGTGGTTCGGCTTTCGGTGCAGACGCAGGGCCAGGGACACGAGACCACCTTCGCGCAGATCATCGCCGAGGAACTCGGCATCCCGCCCGAGGACATCGACGTGGTCCACGGTGACACCGACCAGACACCGTTCGGACTGGGCACCTACGGCAGCCGATCCACACCGGTCTCCGGTGCGGCGGCGGCGTTGGTAGCCCGCAAGATTCGCGACAAGGCCAAGATCATCGCCTCCGGCATGCTGGAGGCATCGGTGGCCGACCTCGAGTGGGAGAAGGGCAAGTTCCACATCAAGGGAGACCCGTCGGCTTCGGTGACCATCCAGGACATCGCGATGCGGGCGCACGGCGCAGCTGATCTGCCCGAAGGTCTCGAGGGAGGGCTGGATGCCGAGGTCTGCTACAACCCGGACAACCTGACCTACCCCTACGGCTGCTACATCTGCGTGGTCGATGTCGACCCGGGCACCGCCGTGGTGAAGGTGCGCCGGTTCCTTGCGGTCGATGACTGCGGAACCCGGATCAACCCGATGATCATCGAGGGTCAGGTGCACGGCGGCCTGGTCGACGGCATCGGCATGGCTCTGATGGAGATGATCGCCTTCGACGAGGAGGGTAACTGCCTCGGCGGTTCGCTGATGGACTACCTCATCCCGACCGCACTGGAAGTGCCGCACCTGGAGACCGGGCATACCGTCACGCCGTCGCCGCACCATCCGATCGGCGCCAAGGGCGTCGGCGAATCTGCAACCGTCGGATCCCCGCCCGCGGTGGTCAATGCGGTGGTGGATGCCTTGGCGCCCTTCAATGTTCGGCACGCAGATATGCCGCTGACTCCGTCCCGGGTGTGGGAGGCCATGCAGGGTCGAGCCACCCCGCCGATCTAGCGGGCGGGCCGACATCACACAAGTCATGGACATCGCCGAACGCGCCCGACAGCTGCGGAACGAGCGCAAGCCGTTCGTCCACGCGACGGTCGTGCGCGCTCAGCACCCGACCTCCGCACAGGCGGGGGATCAGGCGATATTGCTCTCCGACGGCTCCATCGAGGGGTTCGTGGGCGGGCAGTGCGCGCGGGATTCGGTGCGCAAGGCGGCGATGGGTGCGCTGCAGGCCGGTGAGAGCGTGCTCCTGCGGGTGCTGCCGGACGGGGACGTTCATTTTCCGGACGCACCTGGGGCGTGCGTGGTGGTGAACCCGTGTCTATCCGGAGGAGCGTTGGAAATCTTTCTGGCACCGCAGATTCCGGCCCCGCTTGTGCGGATCGTGGGGGAGACCCCTGTCGCCGAGGCGTTGGCCCAGGTTTGTGAGGTGCTGGGGTACGAGGTGCGCCGGGATGACAGCGGTTTCGACGGTACGACGGCAGTCGTGATCGCCACCCACGGCGGTCCGGAGGCCGAGACGGTTCGTGCGGCCCTCGATGCCGGCGTCGGCTACATCGGCCTGGTTGCCAGCGCGGTGCGCGGCGCCTCGGTGGTCGACACGCTGGAACTCAGCTGTTGTGAGCGAGGCCGGGTGCACACCCCCGTCGGACTCCCGATCGGAGCCAAGACCCCGGCCGAGATCGCCGTTTCAATTGCAGCCGAGATGATCTCGGGTATCCGCAGCGGTGGGTTGACGGTTCCGGAACCATCGGCCGCAGCGGTGGACCTGCAGTCGGCCGCGCCCGCGACTGACGGACCGACGGCGGTGGACCCGGTGTGCGGGATGACGGTCACGATCGCCAACGGCACACCCCAGCTCCAGGTTGACGGGCAGGACTACTGGTTCTGCTGTCCCGGCTGCCGCACGCGATTCGCCGCGCAGGCGGGCTCATGACGCCGACGCGGGTCACCGGCGTAGTCCTGGCGGCGGGCTCATCCCGACGGCTGGGTCAGCCCAAACAGCTCCTGCCGTATCGGGATTCGACGCTGCTGGGGGAGACGCTGCGAATGGCCCGCGGCTGCGGCTTCGACCAGATGATTGTCACTCTCGGCGGCTCCGCTGATGAGGTCAGGCAGACGGTGCCACTGGACGGATTGCAGACCGTTGAGGTCGACGATCCCGGATCCGGATGCTCCGGGTCGCTGCGGGTGGCGGTCGGTCAGGTCGAGGACGACAGCGCCGGGATCGTGCTGCTGCTCGGCGATCAGCCCGGGGTTGCGGCGGAGTCGATTCACCGCTTGATCGGTGAAGGGTCGGACCATCAGATCGCGGTATGCCGCTATGACGACAGCATCGGCCACCCATTCTGGTTGAGCCGCAACATGTTCGACGAGATCAGCCTGCTGCACGGAGACAAAGGAGTCTGGAAACTCATCGAGAGTGGCCGGTTCGATGTGGCGGAGATCCGGGTTGCCGGGCCCGTACCGCCAGATGTCGACACCTGGGACGACTATGAGCGACTGCTAGCGGTGTCGCAGTGACATTCGATGGAATTCCTGATGTCATCCGCCGGTTCGACGAACAGGGCTACCTGCTCGACGAGGGCACCGCATCCGCTTTCTATCTGGCCGCCGCACTCAACCGGCCGCTGCTGCTGGAAGGCGAGCCGGGTGTCGGTAAGACCACGGCCGCCAAAGCGCTTGCCGCAGTGCTGGGCACACCACTGATCCGGTTGCAGTGCTACGAGGGCCTCAGTGCCGCCGAAGCGCTCTACGACTGGAACTACCAGCGCCAGCTGCTGAGCATCCGGCTGGCGGAGGCACGTGGTGCCAGCATCGAGGAGTCCGACCTCTACAGCGAGAATTACCTCGTCGACCGCCCGATCATGGCCTGTGTGCGGCATGTTGGCGATACGCCACCGGTGTTACTGATCGACGAGATCGACCGCGCCGACGACGAGTTCGAAGCATTGCTGCTGGAGTTCCTCGGCGAGTCATCGGTGACCGTTCCCGAACTCGGAACCTTTGTGGCGCATCGACCGCCGCTGACCGTGCTGACCTCCAACCGCAGCCGGGACCTGCATGACGCCCTGCGGCGACGCTGCCTTTACCACTGGATCGACTACCCTGAGCCGACCCGGGCAGCGGCCATTGTCCGGCGCAGTGTGCCCGGTGCGACTGCGGCGCTGATCGAGCACGCCACCCAATTCGTCGGCCGGACACGCAATCTTGATCTCGACAAGCCGCCGGGGGTCGCTGAGACCATCGACTGGGTCGCGGCACTGGTGACGCTAGGAGTGGGAAACCTGGTCGATCCCGCTGCCCAGGCCGGGCTGAGCACCCTGGCCAAGACACCCGATGACAGCGCAGAACTGTGTGAAGCGTTCACTACGTACCGCAACGAAATAACTGAGGAGATCAGATGATCATCGCCAACGAGTTCACCGTGAGCGCGCCCATCGACAAGGCCTGGGCGCTGCTGACCGACCTCGAGGAGGTGGCGCCGCTGATGCCGGGTGCGCAGCTCGTCGGGCGCGAAGGCGACGAGTTCCTGGGCAAGGTCAAACTCAAGGTGGGCCCGGTCAACAGCGAGTTCAACGGCAAGGCGCACTTCATCGAACGTGACGAGACTCAGCACAAGGCGCTGATCGACGCCCGGGGCAAGGAATCGCGCGGAACCGGTAACGCCGCAGCCGTCGTCACCCTGCAGTTGCACGAGGCCGGCGATCGCACCCGCGTCACCGTCGACACCGACCTGAAAGTCGTCGGAAAGCTCGCCCAGTTCGGCAGCGGCATGCTGCAGCAGGTGTCGGAGAAGCTCCTCGGCCAGTTCGTCGATGCTCTGGAGGTAAAGCTCGCCGGCGGGCCGGCACCGGTGGCCGCTGCGCCCACAGCTGATGCCGCCGCTGCGCCGGCTGCGGCGTCCGCTGCGGCACCGAAGTTCACCCCCACCGCCGAGTCCGAGCCGATCGATTTGCTGGAGCTCGCCGGCGGTACCTCCATCCAGAAGTACGCGGGACTGGGAGTTGCGGCGGTCGCGCTGCTGCTGGTGTTGATGATCCTCCGCCGGCGGCATCACACCGAGGCATGATCGCGCCGGTGCTGCTGCGCGGGGTCGATCTGGCCGCGTTCGCCGCAGCGCTGACCCATCGGCTACGTAAAGCCGGCGTAGTCGTATCGGCCAGTGGCCCCGGATCGTTCGTCGGCGCAATGCGTGAGTTGGTACCCAGCTCACGATCGCAGCTGTACTGGGCCGGGCGGCTGACCCTGGTGAACCGGGCCGAAGATCTACCGGCTTACGACGCGGTGTTCGACGCGGTGTTCGCCGACGCGATTCTTCCGGTGGATCCGGTGGCCCGCGCCGCCCTGCAGGGCTTGTCCGCCAGTTCGGTGCCGGCCACCGGTCAGCGCAGCGACGGCGGCCCGCAGGCAGAAGGTCTGCCCTGGGCAACGAGGCCGCCGTCACTGCGGGCCGCGTCGGCCGATGACGACGATGCCGCCGCCATCCCGGATGTGCTGCCGAGCCGGATCCTCGCGCGAGCGGAGGAACCGTTCGAGAAGTTCGACGACGCAGATCTTCGATTGATCGGGATGTGGCTGGAGCAGAGTCTGGCCCGTTGGCCGATGCGGCGCACCTTGCGCGCGACACCGGATCGCAACGG
>NZ_JBPCSX010000205.1:0-2778 GCF_051006775.1 Mycobacterium sp. | reverse complement strand
GCAGCGGCTACGGCAGCGGTTCCCCACCTTGCAGGATCCGCCCAGCGATGACATCTGCTACGCGACCCAGAACCGGCAGGGTGCGGTCAAGGCGTTGGCTCCGGAATGCGATCTGGTGGTCGTCGTCGGCTCACGCAACTCGTCGAATTCGGTCCGACTGGTGGAGGTGGCACTGGGTGCCGGTGCCAAGACGGCCCATCTTGTCGACTACGCCGACGACCTCGATCCGGCGTGGCTCGACGGTGTCAGCACCGTCGGTGTGACGTCTGGCGCCTCAGTGCCGGAGATTCTGGTGCGCGGTGTCCTTGAGCGGCTGGCCGGATTCGGTTACAGCACAGTGCAAACGGTTACTACCGCCAATGAGACGACGGTCTTCGCACTGCCCCGCGAGATCCGCCCGCCGCGTCGCTAGCGGCGCGGACGGCCTTCTGGGTCGTCTGCCGAACCGCGGTAGCGCACCCGGGACACCGGGTGGTGGGTGCTGCTCCCGTTGTCCCGTCTCCGGCGCGGCGGTTCCGACGGGTAGTCATACCGATCCCGATACGGCTCATAACCGCGATCCGGTTGCGCTTCAAAGCGGCTGTCGCGGGTCCGATCGCGCGGCTCCCGGCGTTGCGGTGGGGGAGTGCGACGTTCGCCCTCACGCGGCCTGCGGGGCCGTTCGCGGGGATCGGCGGTGCCCCGGGCGGGCTGACGCCGCGGGCGCGGTGGCACGCCGTATCCGGCTTCGTCGTATCTGACATCCCGGTATTCGGTATCCCGCGCTGGGCGAGGGTTGCGGGACCGCGGCGGCTCCGGGCGCTCGGCTCGCGGCGGTCGCGGGCGGGCTGACGAACGGGAAGCCTTGGCGGCCGTGGAACGGCGAACGCCGTGCCGCGGTTCGTCGCCGGTGGCGGGCCGGGTCAGGGATGCGAACCGCGTCGCCAATCCGGCGAACCGGCTCGGCCGGGCCGCGGCGGGAGCAGCGTGCTCGGCGACGGAGCTGTCTGCGCCCATGGCCAAGTACCAGCGCGCCATTCCGATCAGCAATACGGCTGCCGAGGTGAACAGCATCAGCGGGAAGCGTTCGATCAGTGGATAGCCGCACGTGATCAGCACGTCTTTCAGGCCCGCGAAGCTTGATCCGTGGAATAGGAAGTAGGCCAGCGGGACGGCGACGAACAGCAGCAGCGGCGGCTGGATCACCGCGGTGAAGATGCCACTCTGCCGCACCGCGAGCACCGCCGCGATGCAGCCGAGGGCGTAGCAGGCGGCGAAGAGGAAGCCGAGATCCTGATGACCGGAGCCTGCCTCGACGGCGAAACCGGCCAGCGTCGCGGTCACCGCGATCAGGACCGCAGCCCACGGCGGCACCCCCGCGATTCCGGGGTGTGCGGAACGCTGATCTGCGACGACCACCGTTCTGGTCCGCTGAGCTGGCACCCCTAGACCGTACCGGCTCACCCTGCGGACAGGCTGCCAGCGCGGCTCGCGGCGTGCCTGCTCCTAGACTCTTCTCCCTGTGAGCCTCAGCCTGGGAATCGTCGGTCTGCCCAACGTCGGAAAATCGACCTTATTCAATGCGCTGACCCGCAATAACGTGCTGGCGGCCAACTATCCGTTCGCCACCATCGAACCCAACGAGGGCATCGTCCCGATGCCTGATCCCCGGCTGGACAGGCTGGCCGAGATCTTCGGCTCTGAGCGCATCCTGCCGGCGCCGGTGACCTTCGTCGATATCGCCGGCATCGTTAAGGGCGCATCGGAGGGTGCCGGGCTGGGTAACAAATTCCTGGCGAACATCCGGGAGTGCGACGCGATCTGTCAGGTGGTCCGTGTCTTCGCCGACGACGATGTCGTCCACGTCGACGGCAAGGTGGACCCCCGTTCGGATATCGAGGTGATTGAGACCGAGCTGATCCTCGCCGATATGCAGACCCTGGAGAAGGCGGTCCCGCGGCTGGAAAAGGAAGCCCGTAACAATAAGGATCGCAAACCCGTGCATGAGGCCGCGCTGGCTGCCCAGGCGGTGCTCGATTCCGGGACGACTTTGTTCGCCGCAGGCTCGAAAGTGGACAGTGCGCTGCTGCGCGAGCTGAATCTGTTGACCACCAAGCCTTTTCTGTACGTCTTCAACGCCGATGAGTCGGTGCTCGCCGATGACGCCAAGATCGCCGAGTTGCGCGAGATGGTCGCCCCAGCGGACGCGGTGTTCCTCGATGCCAAAATCGAATCAGAACTCCAGGAGCTCGACGATGAGTCGGCCGCCGAGCTGCTGGAGTCGATCGGGCAGACCGAACGCGGTCTGGATTCGTTGGCCCGCGCGGGTTTTCACACCCTGAAGCTGCAGACCTATCTCACCGCCGGCCCGAAAGAGTCGCGCGCCTGGACGATTCATCAGGGCGACACCGCGCCCAAGGCGGCCGGGGTGATCCACACCGACTTTGAGAAGGGCTTCATCAAGGCGGAGGTGGTCTCGTTCACCGATCTTGCCGAAGCCGGTTCGATGGCGGCGGCCAAGGCCGCCGGCAAGGTGCGTATCGAGGGTAAGGAATACGTCATGCACGACGGAGACGTGGTGGAGTTCCGGTTCAACGTGTGAACAGACACCTGTTGGTGAACTACATCTACATCGACGCCCAGAGCATCACGGTCGGTGCGACCGATGATGAGCGCTGGGCCTGGGAACTTGAGAGCGGCCACAACGGCGGTGATGCCTTCTCGTTCGTCCAGGCGACGATCACCGAGAGCAGCGACGGCTACGCCCCGGCGGAGACGGTCACATTCCTCATCCAGCCT
>NZ_JBPCSX010000204.1:0-19719 GCF_051006775.1 Mycobacterium sp. | reverse complement strand
GCCTATCCGCCGAATCTCTATGTCGTCGACGGCGGCGCCCCGCAGGTGAATGCCGCGAGCGCGGTCCTCGCCGAACTCGGTGTCACCGATGTCGCGGTGATCGGCCTGGCCAAGCGCCTCGAGGAGGTCTGGGTGCCGGGTGACCCCGACCCGGTGATCCTGCCGCGCAACAGCGAAGGCCTTTACCTGCTGCAACGTGTGCGCGACGAGGCGCACCGGTTCGCGATCTCCTACCACCGCAGCAAGCGCAGTCGAAGGATGACCGAATCCGCACTGGACAGCGTGCGCGGCCTCGGTGACACCCGGCGCAAGGCGCTGGTCACGCACTTCGGCTCGGTGGCCAAGTTGCGGCAGGCCAGCATCGAGGAGATCACCGCGGTGCCGGGCATCGGTGCGACAACCGCCGCGGCTGTCCTGGACGCGCTCGGCGCAGCAGAGGATTCCCGCGGTGCTGATCACCCCGGTTCGGCTGCACCGGAGGCCGCCGTGGACCAAGATGCTGAACTGGGTATGAACGACGACCAGCGGGCAATATGACGGATCACACGGCAGCAGACGAGGGGCCGGGGACCTCGGTCGGCACGGCTGCAGGCGCGGTTCCCGATATCGACGTCGTGTTGGTGACCGGACTCTCCGGCGCGGGGCGCGGTACGGCGGCCAAGGTGCTCGAGGACCTCGGCTGGTATGTCGCCGACAATCTGCCGCCGGAACTGATCGCGCAGATGGTCGAACTCGGCCTGGCGGCCGGTTCGCGGATCACCCAACTCGCGGTGGTGATGGACGTCCGCTCGCGCGGGTTCACCGGCGATCTTGATGCGGTGCGCAAGGACCTGGGGGCCCGCAACATCATCCCGCGGGTGCTGTTCCTTGAGGCGACCGATGACATTCTGGTACGCCGCTACGAGAACAACAGGCGTAGCCACCCCCTACAGGGCAACCAGACCCTGGCCGAGGGGATCACTGCGGAGCGGACGATGCTGGCACCGGTACGGGCCACCGCTGATCTGGTCATCGACACCTCGAATCTGTCCGTGCCGGCCCTGCGGGCCACCATCGAGCGCGCGTTCGGCGGCAGCCTGGTGCCCAAGACCAGCGTCACCGTGGAGTCCTTCGGCTTCAAATACGGTCTGCCGATGGACGCCGACATGGTGATGGACGTCCGATTCCTGCCCAACCCGCATTGGGTCGACGAACTGCGACCGCAGACCGGTCAGTCGCCCGCGGTGCGCGATTACGTGCTGGCCCAGCCCGGCGCCGATGAATTCCTGCAGACCTACCACCAGTTGTTGCGCCTGGTCGTCGATGGCTACAACCGGGAGGGCAAGCGGTACATGACCGTGGCCATCGGCTGCACCGGTGGGAAGCACCGCAGCGTGGCGATCGCCGAGGCGCTGGCGGCCCTGCTGGCCGGCGACGAGCAACTGTCGGTTCGCGTGCTGCACCGGGATCTGGGGCGGGAATGACCCATCCGAACCAGGGCATCGTCGCGATGGGCGGCGGACACGGTCTGTTCGCGACACTGTCGGCTGCGCGCCGGCTGACCCCGTACGTCACCGCCGTGGTGACAGTCGCAGACGATGGCGGATCATCGGGCCGATTGCGCTCCGAACTCGATGTGGTGCCGCCCGGCGATCTGCGAATGGCGTTGGCGGCGTTGGCATCCGACAGCCCGCACGGCCGGTTGTGGGCGACCATCATTGCGCACCGGTTCGGTGGCAGTGGAGCACTCGCCGGCCATCCCATCGGCAACCTGCTGCTGGCCGGCCTCAACGAGTTACTCGCCGACCCGGTTGCCGCACTCGATGAACTCGGCCGCATCCTCGGCATCAGGGGTCGGGTGCTGCCGATGTGCCCGATAGCGCTGCAGATCGAGGCCGATGTCGCGGGACTGGAGGGCGACCCCCGGATGAGTCGGGTCATCCGCGGGCAGGTCGCGGTGGCGACCACGCCGGGCAAAGTGCGCCGGGTTCGCCTGCTGCCCGGTGATCCACCCGCCACCAGGCAGGCAGTCGACGCCATCATGGGTGCCGAACTGGTGGTTTTGGGGCCGGGTTCGTGGTTCACCAGCGTCATCCCGCACGTTCTGGTGCCCGGACTGGCCGCGGCACTGAAGTCGACCCCGGCCCGCCGCGCGCTGGTGCTGAATCTGGACGCCGAACCAGGAGAGACCGCGGGCTTCTCCGCTGAGCGGCATCTGCATGTGCTGGCCCAGCATGCGCCGGGTTTCACCGTTCATGACATTATCGTCGACGCGGCCAGGGTGCCGTCGGAGCGGGAACGGGATCAGCTGCGTCGCACGGCCACCCTGCTGGATGCGTCAGTGATGTTTGCCGACGTTTCCAGACCTGGTACACCTTTACATGACCCGGCGAAGCTTGCCGCGGCGTTGGAGTCGGTGCGGGTCCCACACACACGCACGACCGAGACGGCCACGGGGGAGACGACGGTGACGACCACGATTCCGACTGCTGCCCCCGCGCCGGGGCGAGCGTCCGGTAGCGGACCGAGAGGTGACGACCCGTGGCGATGACCGCTGAGGTGAAAGACGAACTGAGCCGCCTGGTCATCAATTCGGTGAGCGCCCGGCGTGCCGAGGTGGCCTCGCTGCTGCGCTTCGCGGGTGGTCTGCACATCGTCTCCGGCCGGGTGGTGGTCGAGGCCGAAGTGGATCTGGGGAGCATCGCCCGCCGGCTGCGCAAAGACATCTACGACCTGTACGGCTACAGCGCATCGGTGCACGTTCTGTCGGCCAGCGGTATCCGCAAGAGCACCCGGTATGTGGTGCGGGTCGCCAAGGACGGTGAGGCACTGGCGCGCCAGACCGGTCTGCTGGACATGCGTGGCCGTCCGGTCCGCGGACTGCCCGCGCAGGTGGTCGGCGGTGGGATCGCCGACGCCGAAGCGGCCTGGCGCGGCGCCTTCCTGGCACACGGTTCGCTGACCGAACCGGGCCGTTCGTCGGCCCTGGAGGTCAGCTGTCCGGGACCGGAGGCGGCGCTGGCCCTGGTGGGTGCGGCCCGACGTCTCGGCGTCAGTGCCAAGGCCCGTGAGGTGCGCGGTATCGACCGGGTGGTGGTACGCGACGGCGAGGCCATCGGCGTGCTGCTGACCCGGATGGGCGCCCAGGACACCCGGCTCACCTGGGAGGAACGCCGGATGCGCCGCGAGGTGCGGGCCACCGCCAACCGACTGGCGAACTTCGACGACGCCAACCTGCGTCGCTCGGCGCGGGCGGCCGTGGCCGCGGCAGCGCGGGTGGCGCGCGCCCTGGAGATCCTCGGCGACACCGTGCCCGATCACCTGGCTGCCGCCGGCAAGCTCCGGGTGGAGCACCGGCAGGCTTCGTTGGAGGAACTGGGCCGGCTGGCCGAACCGCAGATGACGAAAGATGCTGTGGCAGGGCGGATCCGGCGTCTACTGTCGATGGCTGACCGCAAAGCAAAGCAGGACGGGATCCCCGACACCGAGTCGGCGGTCACCCCAGACCTGCTCGAGGACGCCTGAGCGCCGCTCGCGAAAGCTATTCTGCTGCAACGACTTCTGGCTGATCAGCCGATAGCGCCCAGCGGATCCCGCCGACCAGCACCCGCCCTGCGATCCGGATTCCGGTGGCCTCCAACGGAGGCAGGTAGGGAAGCCGCAGCGGCAGCCGCGCCCACGCCGGTAACAGCGAGACCGCGGTGGCGCCCAGCACGCCGTAGGGTCCGCGCGCCAGTAGTGGCAGCGGCGGAGTGACGAGCAGGAACCGGGCGGCCTCGCGCGCGGCATCGGTACTCTGCAGTTCTGGGCGGTAGGCCGCGATCCGCTCGGCCAGCTCGGCCTCGGTGCGGGGTGGGTCGGCAACACCGAGTGCCATCGCGACCCTGGCCGTGTCGGCTACGTAGGCGTCCCGGCCGTCCTGATCCAGCGGGGATGCGCCGAAACGCTGATGGGCGAGCAGGAAGCTGTCCACCTCGGCGATGTGGACCCACTCCAGGAGGTGCGGGTCGTCGGCGCGGTAGGGCCGGCCATCCGGGGCGGTGCCGTGCACCCGGCGGTGGATACCGCGCACCCGGTCGACCGCGCGCTGAGCGTCGTCGGCGGTGCCGAAGGTGGTGACGGCCAGGAAGGTGCTGGTCCGCTGCAGCCGGCCCCACGGATCGCCGCGGTAGTCGGAGTGCCCGGCAACCCCGGCCATCGCGAGCGGGTGCAGTGACTGCAGCAGCAGCGCCCGGAGCCCGCCGACGAACATCGAGGCATCGGCGTGCACCTGACGGATCGGCCGGTCCTCGGCGAACCAGCGGGGGCCGGGGGTGGTGTGGATCCGGCTCCGGTTCTGCGGCCCGTCGGGCCCGGCGACCATCGCGAACAGGCGCTGCCCGAGCCGCCCCCGCAGCCGGTCGAACTCCGGTGCCAGCGGCAGCGCCGTGATCAGTGTCATAGCAGCGACGGTACGCGGAGCGCGGGGTTCCCGCCGCGGGCCCCTGACCACGGCACTAGGCTGCGTAGTGCAACTGGAGTGCAGAAGGATGGAGACAGACGTGACGATCCGGGTTGGCGTTAACGGTTTCGGCCGCATCGGGCGCAACTTCTACCGGGCGCTGGCCGCCCAGCAGGCGGAAGGCAAGGCCAAAGGCATCGAGATCGTGGCGGTCAACGACCTGACCGACCCCGCCGCTCTGGCTCACCTGCTGAAATTCGACTCCATCCTGGGCCGCTTCCCGGAGGAGGTCTCCGCCGAGGGTGACCACATCCATGTCGGTAAGCACAAGATCAAGGCCTTCGCGGTCAAGGACGGCCCGGCCGCACTGCCGTGGAATGAGGCCGACGTCGACGTGGTGGTGGAGTCCACCGGACACTTCAACGACGTCAAGGCGCACGGCCATCTGCAGTCCGGAGTGAAGAAGGTGATCATCTCCGCGCCGTCCTCCGACGAGGACATCACCATCGTGATGGGTGTCAACGACGATAAGTACGACGGTAGCCAGAAGGTCATCTCCAATGCCTCGTGCACCACGAACTGCCTCGGGCCGATGGCCAAGGTCATCAATGACGAGTTCGGCATCGTCCGCGGCCTGATGACGACGATCCACGCCTACACCGGTGACCAGAACCTGCAGGACGGCCCGCACAAGGATCTGCGCCGGGCCCGCGCCGCCGCGATCAACATCGTCCCCACCTCGACCGGCGCCGCCAAGGCGATCGGCCTCGTACTGCCCGAACTGAAGGGCAAGTTGGACGGCTACGCACTGCGGGTTCCGATCCCCACCGGCTCGGTCACCGACCTGACCGTCGAACTCGCCAAACACGCCAGCGTCGAGGAACTCAACGCCGCGATGAAGGCTGCCGCCGAGGGCAAGCTCAAGGGCATCCTCAAGTATTACGACGCCCCGATCGTCTCCAGTGACATCGTGACCGACCCGCACAGTTCGATCTTCGATTCCGGCCTGACGAAGGTGATCGACAACCAGGCCAAGGTGGTCTCCTGGTACGACAACGAGTGGGGCTACTCCAACCGGCTGGTCGACCTCGTCGCACTGGTCGGCAAGTCGCTCTAGATCGCCGAAGACGTAACCGTGTCCGTCCCAAGCCTGGCCGACCTGCTCGCCGAGGGAGTGCAGGGCCGCGGCGTCCTGGTGCGCTGCGACCTCAACGTCCCACTCGACGAGCACGGCGCCATCACCGATCCGGGTCGTATCGACGCGTCGGTGCCCACGTTGAGGGCGCTGGCCGATGCGGGCGCCAAGGTCGTGGTGACCGCGCATCTGGGCCGGCCCAAAGACGGCCCCGACCCGAAGCTGTCGCTGGCCCCGGTCGCCGCGGCTCTGGCAGAACGGCTGGGCCGTCACGTCCAGTTGGCCGGCGATGTGGTCGGTACCGACGCACTCGCCCGCGCCGAGGGGCTGACCGACGGCGATGTGCTGTTGCTGGAGAACATTCGCTTCGACCCGCGAGAGACCAGCAAGGACGAGGCTCAGCGCACGGCGATGGCCAAGGAGCTGGCCGAGTTGGTCGGCGATGACGGCGCTTTCGTCTCGGATGGTTTCGGGGTGGTGCACCGCAAACAGGCCTCGGTCTACGACGTCGCGAAGCTCCTCCCGCACTATGCCGGAACCCTGGTGGCCGCCGAGGTCAAGGTTCTCCAACAGCTCACCAGCGCCGGCGAACGGCCCTACGCAGTGGTGCTGGGCGGCTCGAAGGTCTCCGACAAGCTCGCGGTGATCGAGAACCTGGCAAGCAAGGCCGACAGTGTCATCATCGGCGGCGGTATGTGCTTCACATTCCTTGCCGCACAGGGTGTTCCGGTAGGCAAGTCGCTGCTGCAGGAGGAGATGATCGACACCTGCCGTCAACTCCTCGAGGACTACGGCGACGTCATTCACCTGCCGGTCGACATCGTCGTCGCCGCCGAGTTCTCGGCCGACTCCGCACCCGAGCGGGTGACCGTCGACAAGATTCCGGCCGATAAGATGGGCCTGGACATCGGTCCCGAATCGGTCGCGCGGTTCGCCACGCTGCTGTCCAATGCCCGCACCATCTTCTGGAATGGGCCGATGGGTGTCTTCGAGTTCCCGTCGTTCGCGGCCGGCACCCGCGGTGTTGCCGAGGCCATCATCGGCGCCACCGCGAAAGGGGCGTTCAGCGTGGTCGGCGGCGGCGACTCGGCGGCGGCTGTGCGACTGCTCGGTCTGCCGGATGACGGTTTCTCCCACATTTCCACCGGCGGCGGCGCGTCGCTGGAATACCTTGAGGGCAAGACCCTCCCGGGTATCGAGATCCTCGACTAGGAAGCGAACCAAGCGAATATGTCGCGTAAACCGCTGATCGCCGGCAACTGGAAGATGAACCTCAATCACTTCGAGGCCAACGCTCTGGTTCAGAAGATCGCCTTCTCATTGCCGGACAAGTACTTCGCCAAGGTCGACGTGACCATCCTCCCGCCGTTCACCGACCTGCGAAGCGTGCAGACCGCCGTCGACGCCGATAAGCCACTGCTGACCTACGGCGCCCAGGATCTGTCCCCGCACGACTCCGGCGCCTACACCGGCGAGATCAGCGGGGCGTTCCTGGCCAAGTTGGGTTGCACGTTCGTCGTCGTCGGGCATTCCGAGCGGCGGACGTATCACCATGAGGACGATGCGCTGGTCGCGGCGAAGGCCGCCGCTGCCTTCCGGCACGGTTTGATCCCGATCGTCTGCATCGGTGAGCATCTCGAGGTGCGTGAGGCCGGCAACCACGTCGAGCACAACCTCGCGCAGTTGCGGGGTTCGCTGGCGGGTTTGACCAACGAGCAACTTGCCGATGTGGTGATCGCCTATGAGCCGGTCTGGGCTATCGGCACCGGTCGGGTGGCCAGCGCCGGTGACGCCCAGGAGGTCTGTGGCGCCATCCGCGCCGAGTTGGGCAAGATCGCCTCACCCAAGATCGCCGACGGTGTGCGGGTCCTCTACGGCGGGTCGGTCAACGCCAAGAACGTCGGGGAGATCGTCGGTCAGCTCGATGTGGACGGTGCGCTGGTCGGCGGTGCGTCGCTGGAAGGCGAGCAGTTCGCCACCCTGTCGGCCATCGCCGCAGGTGGACCCCTGCCCTGACCGGCCTGTTCAACCAGGTACCCTGGTAGCCATGATTCTGGCTCTGCAGATCCTGCTGATTATCACCAGCGTGCTGCTGATACTCCTGGTTCTGCTGCACCGGGCCAAGGGCGGCGGCCTGTCCTCGCTGTTCGGTGGCGGCGTGCAATCCAGCCTGTCCGGCTCGACCGTGGTGGAGAAGAACCTCGACCGGCTGACCTACTTCGTCACCGGTATCTGGCTGGTCGCCATCATCGGCATCGCGCTGCAGATCAAATACTCCTAGCGCCGCGGTTCGATCGGCGGTGGTGTCCAGCTGCCGTCGAGCACCGCGTCGCCTGGGACGTACACCCGAAGATAAGCGCTGAACTGGCCGCCGGGCACCGGTAGCCAGTTGGCGCCGGGATCACCAGGGTCCTGCTGTGAGAAGACGATGTCCACCGATCCGTCCGGCCGGTGGACGAGTTCGTCCGGCCGGCTGCTGCTGATGCTGTACCGGTTCAGGGTATTTCGCACGAACTGTCCGAGCGGGTCATACACGGTGACCGACCAGAACGCGCCAGCCGGCGGTTGCTGTCCAGGTGCGAAATGCATGACGTAGCTGTGGGAGCCGTTGAGCGGCAACAGGTACCGATCCAGGAGCCCCGCCGAGTACACCGCCTCGTCGGGAATGTTCGCCCACGGGCCGATCAGGGCGACGGCGGCACGCAACCGGTAGTTGGTGGCGTACTCGCCGATCGCCGGATCGGTGATCGCCCAGCCGCGGTTGGCCAGCGCCGACTCGTACTGGACCATTCCCGACAGCAGTGGAAGCAGCACCACGGCGGCCCGAACGGCAAGGTCGACGGCAGCGTTGGCCAGCGGCCCCAGATGCGCATCCGTCACCCGCAGTCCGGGCCCCACCCCGATCTGCGCGATCGCCTGCAGCCGTACCGCGTCGGTTGCCGGTGGCGGATTCAGCTCCATCGCCGCGCTGATCGCATCCAGCAGAGCCACCCCGGTGGGCGGGTCCGTCGCGGCTGGCGGTGTCGCCGACGAGCCGGACGCGGTGAGGCTGAACTGCTTCATCAGCGCTATGGCCTGCTGCTGGTCGATGGCATCACCGACCAGGGTGCGACCCAGCATCACCATATTGCGATCCGGCACCGTCACGGTCTGGGCGCCGGCGACGCTCACCTGCGGTCCGCCGGACCAGGTGATCGCGAAGGTGCCCGGTCCGGACCCGGTGGCTCGGGCGCCGATGTAGTCGACGACATTGGTGTAGGGGTCGATCAGCTGGAAGCTGAAGTAGCGGTCGCCCATATCGGGGATGGACAGCACCACCGGCCCATCGCTGAGGTCCAGCACCGCGCGCGAGTAGAAGGTGTCGGCATTCGGTCGCCAGATCGGAACGGCATCAGGACTGGCGAAACCGGTCCGCAGCGAGATGGTGTTGAGGCTGGTGGCCTGGGACCGGAACTTCTCGAACTCCAGCAGCGGATAGCCGTAGACATAGGCCTGCATGGCCATAACGGCGGCCCGTAGGGGACCCGGCGTCCGGGTGGGGACACTATTCGGTGCAGGTGCTTTTGCTGAGGGTGCCGCCGATGCACGAGCGCGCTGCACGGCGGCAGCTGGGGTTGATGGGCGATGGCTTGAGCGGCTGCCGGCGACCGGTCCGGGACTGCGGCCGGAGTCCCCGCCCGGCGATGCCGCAGCCATTCCCGGGAGAATCAGCGCGGCGCCCAGTCCGGCTGCCAAGATCCCGGTTGCCAGCAGAGGACCTCCGAGGGGTCGTTCTCGCCGGCTGTGCTTCATCGCCCGGTATTCCTTCCGTAGATTTCGCGCCTCGGGCCGGATACTACGTTGACGGGGTTCGCTGCCGGGGCCTGTTGAGCGGCAGAAGTGTGATCTGCTGCCGCCCCGGTCGCGGGTTATCCCACCAGCGCTGATACTTGTCACATGGGTCCGTCCGGCGTTATGCCCGATGTGCAGTCAGAAGCTGCGCTGGAGCCGATCGGGGCGGTTTATCGCACCGCGGTCGGGCGTGAGGCCACTGAGCCGATGCGGGAGGACATCCGGCTGCTCGGAACGATGCTCGGCGACACCGTGCGCGAGCAGAACGGGCCGGAGGTCTTCGATCTCGTCGAACGTGCGCGGGTGGAGTCATTCCGGGTGCGCCGCTCCGAGATCGACCGTGCCCAGATGACCGGGTTGTTCTCCGGCATCGACATCCACCAGGCACTCCCGGTGATCCGGGCGTTCAGCCACTTCGCGCTGTTGGCCAATGTTGCCGAGGACATTCACCGCGAGCGACGGCGTGAGGTGCACGTGGCTGCGGGCGAACCCGCTCCCGACAGCACGCTTGCTGCGACCTACCAGAAGCTTGACGCGGCCGGACTGGACGCACGCACGGTGGCCGACGGGCTGCGCGGCGCGCTGGTGTCCCCGGTCATCACCGCGCACCCCACCGAGACCCGGCGGCGCACGGTATTCGACACCCAGAACCACATCACCCGACTGATGCGGCTACGCATGCACGGTCAGCACGAGACCGAGGACGGCCGCTCAGTCGATACCGAACTGCGCCGTCAGATCCTCACCCTGTGGCAGACAGCTCTGATCAGGTTGTCCCGGTTGAAGATTCAGGACGAGATCGAGTCGGGGCTGCGGTATTACCAGGCCGCCTTTTTCGAGGTGATCCCCAAGGTGAATGCCGGTGTGCGTGATGCCCTACGCACTAGGTGGCCGGACGCCGATCTGCTCGAGCGGCCGATGGTGCGCCCGGGATCCTGGATCGGAGGCGACCGGGACGGCAATCCGAACGTCACCGCGGATGTGGTGCGGCTGGCCACCGGAAGTGCCGCGTTCGCGGTGCTGGCGCATTACTTCGACGAACTGCTCCTCCTCGAGCAGGAGCTGTCGATGTCGGCACGGCTCGTTCATGTCAGCGACGAACTGCTCGGGCTGGCCGCGTCGTGTACCGAGCCCGAGCGTGCCGACGAGCCCTACCGGCGTGCGGTTCGGGTGATCCGGGCTCGGCTGACCGCGACCGCGGCCGAAGTCCTGGACCGCCAGCCCGAGCACATTCTGGATCTCGGATCGCCGCCCTATCGCACCCCTGAGGAACTGGCTGCCGATCTCGTCGTCATCGACTCATCTCTGCGGGCCTTCGGCAGCGGGCTGCTGGCCGATGACCGGCTGGCCCGGCTGCGGGATGCGCTGGACGCGTTCGGGTTTCACCTCTGCGGTTTGGATCTGCGGCAGAACTCCGAGACCCACGAGCAGGTGGTGGCCGAATTGTTGCGCTGGGCTGGAGTCCACCCGGACTACACCGCGCTGCCGGAGGACAGCCGGATCGACCTGCTGGCCGGGGAACTGTCCACCCGCCGACCGCTGATCCGGGAGGATGCCGAACTCTCGGAGTTGGCCCGCAAGGAACTCGACATCATCTCCGCGGCGGCCCGGGCGGTAGGCGCACTGGGCGAATCGGCGGTTCCGACCTACATCATCTCGATGTGCCAGTCCGTCTCGGACATGCTGGAGGCTGCGCTACTACTCAAAGAGTGCGGGCTCCTCGATGTTTCCGGGTCCGTCCCGTACGCCCCGGTGGGCATCGTGCCACTGTTCGAGACCATCGACGATCTGCAACAGGGCGCGGCGATTCTGGAAGCGGCGCTGGACCTACCGATCTACCGAGCCGTGGTTGACGCGCGTGACCGCAACCAGGAGGTGATGCTGGGCTACTCCGATTCCAATAAGGACGGCGGCTACCTCGCGGCGAACTGGGCGCTGTACCGGGCTGAGCTCAATCTGGTCGAGTCGGCCCGCAAGACCGGCATCCGGTTGCGGCTCTTCCACGGTCGCGGCGGGACCATCGGCCGCGGCGGCGGCCCCAGCTATGACGCGATCCTGGCCCAGCCTCCCGGCGCGGTCAACGGCTCGCTGCGGCTGACCGAACAGGGTGAGGTGATCGCCGCGAAATACGCCGAGCCACGGATCGCGCACCGCAATCTGGAGAGCCTGGTCGCCGCCACCCTGGAATCCACCCTCCTCGATGTCGAGGGTCTAGGCGACGTCGCCGAACCCGCGTACCGGGTGCTCGACGAACTTGCCGAACTGGCTCAACGCGCCTATGCCGACCTGGTCCATGAGACGCCGGGATTCGTCGAGTACTTCACGGCTTCCACGCCGGTCAGTGAGATCGGTTCGCTCAATATCGGCAGCCGGCCGACTTCGCGCAAACAGACGACGTCGATCGCCGATCTGCGGGCCATCCCGTGGGTGCTGGCCTGGAGTCAATCCCGGGTGATGCTGCCCGGGTGGTATGGAACCGGAGCGGCGCTGGAGGAATGGATCGCGGGAGACGATCAGCGGGTCGGGGTGCTGCGCGAGTTGTACGAGAGGTGGCCGTTCTTCCGCACGGTGCTGTCGAATATGGCGCAGGTGCTGGCCAAGTCGGATATGGGCCTGGCGGCACATTATTCGGAGCTTGTCGATGACGCCGAGTTACGTCACCGAGTTTTCGACAAGATCCGCGCCGAGCACGAGCGCACCATCCGGATGCACAAGCTGGTGACCGGTCACGAGGATCTGCTGGCCGACAATCCAGCGCTGGCGCGGTCGGTGTTCAACCGCTTTCCCTACCTTGAGCCGCTGAACCACCTGCAGGTCGAACTCCTGCGGCGCTATCGCTCCGGCGATGACGACGATCTGGTGCAGCGGGGGATCTTGCTGACCATGAGCGGCCTGGCCTCGGCGCTGCGCAACAGCGGTTAGCGCGATCCCTCGCCGCTGAGCCTGCTCGCGGCTGCGGTGTCGAGAAGCCACACCGTCGCGTCGCGACCCACGGCACCGGCCGCGGGGATGTCATCGGCCGCTGCTCCGCCGATGGCCTCGGCAACCGCGTCGGCCTTGGCCTCGCCGGAGACAACCAGCCACACCTCGCGGGAGCGGCAGACCGCCGGCAGGGTCAGGGTGATCCGGCGCGGCGGCGGTTTGGGGGAGTCGGTGACCCCGATGACCATGCGCTCGGCCTCCCGCACCGCGGCGGTCTGCGGGAACAATGAGTTGATATGGCCCTCGCCGCCCATGCCGAGTAGGTGAACGTCGAAAACCGGTGTGGGCGAACCGGGTTCAGCCAGATCAGCGAGAATCTCCTGATATGCGGCGGCGGCGGCGTCGATGTCGTCACCGAACACGCTGTCGCTGGGTGGCATGGGGTGAACATTGCCGGCCGGGATGGCGATGTGGTCAAGCAGCGCCTCGCGGGCCTGCAGTTCGTTGCGCTCGGCGTCGTCATGCGGAACATAACGGTCATCGCCCCAGAACAGGTGTACCCGGGACCAGTCGACCGGATGCGTACCCAGTCGTTTCAGCAACGCGATTCCGGTGCCGCCGCCGGTGAGCACGATCATCGCCGTGCCGCGGGCTGCGATGGCGGAATCGATTGCGGCGGCCAGCCGGTCACCGGCGGCGTTCACCAGCGCGGTGGTCTCGGGGTAGGTCTCGACGGTGACAGTCATGTCAGCGGTACTGCACCTTGTCGATTCCCAGCAGCGCCTCGTGATAGATCTCGTCGGCGTCGAGCCGGCGCAGATCCTCGGCCAGGCACTCGCGGGTTTCCCGCCGTGCCAGCGGCAGTAGCGCATCGGGCCGGCCCGTACGGCTCAGTGTGGCGGTGGTCCCGTCCTGGGGTCGGCTCAGCGTGATGGTCTCACCGGACTGGATCAGCTCGACCTTGAGATCACCCACCACCCGACGCACCGGCCCGTCGATCCTGGCTGCGAGCCAGCCCGCCAGGATGTCCAGCGCCGGCTCGTGCTGCAGGCCTGACACCACCGCCGAGGTGATCGGCTCATACGGCGGCTGGTCCAGTGCGGAAGCCAGCAGGGCGCGCCAGTAGGTGATCCGACTCCAGGCCAGGTCGGTGTCGCCGCGGGTGTAGCCCGCGAGCCGGCTGCGCAGCGTCGCCAGCGGATCCTCGGTCCCGGTGGCGTCGGTGATGCGCCGCACAGCCAAGCAGCCCAGAGGATCCTCGGCGGGCACCGCCGGTGCGGCCCCCGGCCACCAGACCACCACCGGGGTGTCGGGCAGCAGGAACGGCAGCACCACGCTGCTGGCGTGCGCCGCCAGCGGTCCGTGGGTCCGCAGCACCACCACTTCGCCGGCGCCTGCGTCGCCGCCGACCCGGAGTTGGCCGTCCAGACGGGGTTCGGCAGCCAACCGGTCGACCGGCACCACTACGACGATGCGACAGGGATGCTCACGACTGGAGGCAACCGCCGCCTCGATGGCGTCCTCCAGAATGGCCTCGGTATCCGGGGCCACCACCAGGGACAGCACCCGCCCCAACGTGATGGCGCCACCCTCCTCGCGCAGCGAGATGATGCGCTTGTTGATTGCGTTGGTGGTGGTGTCAGGAAGATCGACGATCATGGCCGTCTCCACTCGCGCCCGGAACGCTGCAGCATCTCAAACGCCGACGCGGGGCCCCAGGTACCCGACTCGTACGGGTCGGGGGTGCCATGGGTGGCCCAGTATTCCAGCGCGGGATCCAAGATCTCCCAGGACAATTCGACCTCGGCGTTAGTGGGGAACAGAGACGGCTCGCCGAGCAGGACGTCGAGGATCAGTCGTTCGTAGGCCTCGGGGGAGTCCTCGGCGAACGCCGAACCGTAGGAGAAGTCCATGTTGACGTCGCGGACCTCCATGGCACTGCCCGGGACTTTGGAGCCGAAGCGCAGGGTGATGCCCTCGTCCGGCTGCACTCGGATCACCAGTGCGTTCGAGCCGAGCTCCTCGGTCATCGTCGCGTCGAACGGCAGATGTGGCGCCCGCTTGAACAGCAGCGCGATCTCGGTGACTCTGCGGCCCAAACGTTTTCCGGTCCGCAGATAGAACGGCACACCTGCCCAGCGCCGGGTGTCGACCTCCAGGGTGATCGCTGCGAAGGTCTCAGTGGTCGAGGTCTTGGAGAAGCCGTCCTCGTCGAGGAGTCCGACCACATGCTCGCCGCCCTGCCATCCCGCCGTGTACTGGCCGCGAGAGGTGGTCAGGTCCAGCGGTTGTGCAAGCCGGGTGGCGCCGAGCACCTTGATCTTCTCGGCCTTGACCTCGTCGGGCCCGAAGTTGACCGGTTCCTCCATCGCGGTGAGCGCCAGCAGTTGTAGCAGATGGTTCTGGATCACGTCCCGAGCCGCGCCGATACCGTCGTAATACCCGGCCCGGCCACCCAGTCCGATGTCCTCGGCCATGGTGATCTGCACGCTGTCGACGTAGTGGCTGTTCCAGATCGGCTCGTACAGTTCGTTGGCGAACCGCAGCGCGAGGATGTTCTGCACCGTCTCCTTACCGAGGTAATGGTCGATGCGGAACACCGACTCCTCGGGGAACACGCTGTTGACCACCTTGTTGAGCTCGATGGCACTGGCCAGATCATGGCCGAACGGTTTCTCGATGACGACCCGACTCCAGCGCCCGTCTTCGGGATTGGCCAGGCCGGACTTCTTGAGTTGTTCGGTGACCACCGGGAAGGCGTTCGGGGGGATGGACAGGTAGAAGGCGTGATTGCCGCCGGTGCCGCGTTCGACATCGAGTTTGTCCAACGTCTCGGCCAGCCGGGTGAACGAGGACGGATCGTCAAAGCTGCCCTGCACGAAGCGAATTCCCTCCGCCAGCCGATCCCAGACCTCTTGGCGGAACGGAGTGCGGGCGTGCTCCTTGACCGCGTCGTAGACGATCTTGCCGAAGTCCTGATCGGCCCAGTCCCGGCGGGCGAAACCCACCAGCGCGAAGGACGGCGGCAGCAGCCCGCGATTGGCCAGATCGTAGATCGCCGGCATCAGCTTCTTACGGGACAGATCACCGGTGACGCCGAAGATCACCACCCCGCACGGCCCGGCGATACGCGGCATCCGTTTGTCGCGCTTGTCCCGCAGCGGGTTGTGCCAACCCGCCGGGCCGGGTGTGCTCAGCGCAGCGGTCATTTCTTCGCGGCGTCCAGCTGACCCTGTGTCGCGTCGAGCAGCTCCTGCCAGGACTTCTCGAACTTGTCCACACCGTCATCCTCCAGCAGACGGAAGACATCAGCGAGGTCGATGCCGACCGCCGTCAGCGCGTCGAACACGCCCTGGGCGTCGGCGGCGGTGCCGTCGATTGTGTTGCCATGCACGCGGCCGTGGTCGGCGACTGCTTCGAGGGTCTTCTCCGGCATGGTGTTGACGGTGTCCGGCGCCACCAGTTCGGTGACGTAGAGGGTGTCGGAGTAGTCCGGGTTCTTGACGCCGGTGGACGCCCACAGCGGGCGCTGCACCCAGGCGCCGCCCTGCGCGAGCGGCGTCCAGCGCCCACCGGAGCAGAACACCTCTTCGTAGGCGGCGTAGGCAAGTCGTGCGTTGGCCACCCCGGCCTTACCGCGCAGCTCCAGCGCCTCCTTGGTTCCGATCTCCTCAAGACGCTTGTCGATCTCGGTATCCACCCGGGACACGAAGAACGATGCCACCGAGTGGATGGTGTTGAGGTCGTGGCCGGCCTGCAGGGCGGCCTCCAGTCCGGCGAGGTAGGCGTCCATCACCGCGCGGTGCCGGTCGACCGAGAAGATCAGCGTGACGTTGACCGAAATGCCCTCTGCCAGAACCGCGGTGATCGCCGGCAGGCCGGCCAGGGTGGCAGGGATCTTGATCAGCAGGTTGGGCCGGTCGACGATCTTCCACAGTTCGATGGCCTGCAGAATGGTCTTGTCGGTGTCATGAGCCAGTCGGGGATCGACCTCGATGGACACCCGGCCGTCGACGCCGTTGGAGTGCTTCCACACCGGTCGCAGCACATCGCAGGCTTCCCGCACATCGTCGGTGGTGATGGTGCGGATGGTCGCGTCCACGTCCGCGCCGCGGCCGGCGAGTTCGGCCACCTGCCCCTCATAGGCGGTGCCGTGTGACAGTGCGGCCTGGAAGATGGACGGGTTGGTGGTCACGCCGACCACCGACCGGGTGTCGATCAGGTCCTGGAGGTTGCCCGACCGCAACCGGTCGCGGGACAGGTCATCGAGCCAGACGGAGACGCCTTCCGCGGACAACTCCGCAAGGTTGGGGTTCTGGGCCATGCGTTTTCTCCTTTGAGGGCAGCGGGTTTGGGGATTCAGTTGCCGATTGCTCGCCTGGCCGCGGCGGCGACGGCCTCCGCGGTGAAGCCGAACTCGCGGAACAGGGTTTTGTCGTCGGCCGACTCGCCGAAGTGCTCGATCGAGATGATCTGGCCGCCGTCGCCGACGAACTTGTGCCAGCCCTGTGCGATGCCGGCCTCCACCGAAACCCGGGCGCGCACCGCCGGCGGCAGTACATGGTCGCGGTACTCCTGCGACTGGGCCTCGAACCACTCGACGCACGGCATCGACACCACGGCGGCCCGGACGCCTTCGGCGGCCAGGATCGCCGCCGCTTCGACACCCAGCTGTACCTCGGATCCGGTGGCGATGATGATCACATCGGCATCGGCCGAGCCGCATTCGCCGAGCACATAACCACCGTGGGTGACGCCCTCGCTGCTGGTGCCTTCGAGGACTGGGACGCCCTGGCGGGTGAGGATGAGTCCGGTGGGGCCGTTACCGCCGGTGCGTTCCAGGATGGCGCGCCAGGCATAGGCCGTCTCGTTCGGGTCGGCCGGCCGCACCACCGCGAGCCGGGGGATGGCGCGCAGTGCCGCAAGGTGCTCGATCGGCTGGTGGGTGGGGCCGTCCTCGCCGAGTCCGATGGAGTCGTGGGTCCACACATAGACCGGGTCGATGTTCATCAGTGCGGCCAGCCGGACCGCACCGCGCATGTAATCGGCGAACTGCAGGAACGTCCCGCCGTAGGCGCGGGTCGGGCCGTGCAGCACGATGCCGGACAGGATTGCGCCCATGGCATGCTCGCGAATGCCGAAGTGCAGGGTGCGTCCGTACCAGTCGGCGGTCCAGTCCTCAGTCGAGATCGAGGGTGGGCCAAAGGATTTGGCGCCCTTCATGGTGGTGTTGTTACTGCCGGCCAGGTCAGCCGATCCACCCCACAGTTCGGGCAGCACCGGGCCGATCGCTGAAAGCACATCGCCGGAGGCGGCCCGGGTTGCCACCGCTTTGGAGCCGGGCTCCCAGTGCGGCAGCGCCGACGCCCAGCCGTCGGGCAGCTTCCCGGCGAGCAGACGGTCGAGCAGTTTCTTGCGTTCCGGCTCACGCTTGGCCCAGGCATCGAAACCGGTCTGCCACTCGGTGTGGGCGGCGCGCCCGCGGTCGACCAGCTTGCGGGTGTGGCCGATAACCTCATCGCGGACCTCGAAACTCTTGTCCGGGTCGAAGCCGAGCACTTTCTTGGTGGCGGCTACCTCATCGGCGCCCAGCGCCGAGCCGTGTACCCCGCCGGTGTTCATCTTGGTCGGCGACGGGTAGCCGATGATGGTCCGCAGCGCGATGAACGACGGCTTGTCGGTGACGGCCTTGGCCTTGGCGATGGCCTCCTCGAGGCCGACCACATTCTCCCCGCCGTCCACCTTCTGCACATGCCAGCCGTAGGCCTCGTAGCGGGCAGGCGTGTCCTCGGTGAACGCGATCTTGGTGTTGTGCTCGATGGAGATCTCGTTGTCATCCCAGATCACGATGAGGTTGCCCAGCTGCTGGGTACCGGCCAGCGAGCAGGCCTCGCTGGTCACGCCTTCTTCCATGTCGCCGTCGGAGGCGATCACATAGATGTAGTGGTCGAACGGACTGGTGCCGGCCGGCGCATCGGGGTCGAACAGGCCGCGCTCATAGCGCGAAGCCATCGCCATCCCGACCGCCGAGGCCAGACCCTGGCCCAGTGGACCGGTCGTGATCTCCACACCCCTGGTGTGGCCGTACTCGGGATGGCCCGGCGTCTTGGAACCCCAGGTGCGCAGCGACTCGATATCGGAGAGTTCCAGGCCGAACCCGCCGAGATAGAGCTGGATGTAGAGCGTCAGGCTGGAATGCCCGCAGGACAGCACGAAACGGTCCCGGCCCAACCACGCGGTGTCGGACGGATCGTGCCGCATCACCCGCTGGAACAGCGTGTAGGCCGCCGGCGCCAGGCTCATCGCCGTCCCGGGATGGCCGTTGCCGACCTTCTGCACGGCGTCGGCGGCGAGCACCCGGGCCGTATCGACAGCCAGCGAATCCACGTCAGTCCAGTCAGCCGGGTGGTGCGGCCGGGTCAGCGCGGAAATCTCTTCTAGCGTGGTCACAAACCCTCACTTTGCGGTGATCTGACGGTCGAATCGATCAACTACCTGCTCCGGCCTCTCACCCTATGGCAGGCAATCGGCCCCGCAGTACCGAATCGGCAGCGCCGCGGTCTACCATCCTCTGTAGTAGACAATGGGCGGTTGAACCGATGCTGTCCGTGAGGAGTTGACCGGGTGAATATCCCCGAGAGCCATCTCGTCGAGGGTGATCTGGATGGCCGGCAGAGCCGGTTCCGCACCAGCGTGCTGGGCTATCTCTCGCTGACCAAACCCCGGGTCGTCGAACTGCTGCTTGTCACCACCATTCCGGCCATGCTGCTGGCATCCCGCGGCTCGGCGGATCTGATTCTGATTCTCAACACCCTGGTCGGCGGCATGCTGGCCGCCGGCGGCGCCAACACGCTGAACTGTGTGGCCGACGCCGATATCGACAAGGTGATGAAGCGCACGGAGCGGCGGCCACTGGCCCGCGCCACGGTGCCGCGCAGCCACGCCCTGGTGTTCGGCTTGGCGCTGTCGGTCGGATCGTTCTTCTGGCTCTGGTGGACCACCAATATGCTCTCGGCCCACCTGGCCGCGGCCACCATCGCGTTCTACGTGCTCGTCTACACGCTGGTGCTCAAGCGCCGCACCTCGCAGAACGTCGTGTGGGGCGGCGCGGCCGTGTGCATGCCGGTGATGATCGGCTGGTCGGCGGTCACCGGGTCGATCAGCTGGCAGGCCATCGCGATGTTCGCCATCATCTTCTTCTGGACACCACCGCACACCTGGGCGCTGGCCATGAAGTACAAGGACGACTACGCCGCCGCCGGTGTCCCGATGCTGCCCGTGGTCGCGACCGAGCGTCAGGTCACCACTCAGATCGTCATCTACACCTGGCTGACGGTGGCTGCCACGCTGGCGCTGATCCCCGCGGCCGGCTGGCTCTACGCCGTGGTCGCGCTGCTGGCCGGTGTTTGGT
>NZ_JBPCSX010000203.1:0-8681 GCF_051006775.1 Mycobacterium sp. | reverse complement strand
GTGTTGGTGACGATCACCTCGCTGGCACCGCAGGCGGCCAACCGTTCGGCAGCCGGATCAGAGAGCACGCCGTGGGTGGCGGCGATGATGACGTCCTTGGCGCCGTCTTCCCGCAGCAGTCGCACTGCGCCGGCGATGGTTCCGCCGGTGTCGATCATGTCGTCGGTCAGCACGCAGGTCTTGCCCTCGACCTCGCCGACCACCCGGTTGGACACCACCTGGTTGGGCACCCGCGGGTCGCGGGTCTTGTGGATGAACGCCAGCGGCGAACCGCCGAGCGCATCGGCCCACTTCTCGGCGACTCGCACCCGGCCGGAGTCGGGGGAGACCACGACGATGTTCTCGGTCGCGTAGTTGTCGTGGATGTACCCGGTCAGAAGATTCTGGGCCCGCATATGGTCCACCGGGCCGTCGAAGAAACCCTGGATCTGGTCGGTGTGCAGGTCGACCGACACGATGCGGTCAGCGCCCGCGGTCTTGAGCAGGTCGGCCACCAGGCGCGCCGAGATGGGCTCGCGGCCGCGGTGCTTCTTGTCCTGGCGGGCGTAGGGATAAAACGGCAGGATCGCGGTGATCCGCTTTGCGCTGCCGCGCTTGAGGGCATCGATCATCAGCAGCTGTTCCATCAGCCACTTGTTCAGCGGCGCGGGATGGGACTGCAGCACGAACGCGTCGCAGCCGCGGACCGACTCGTCGAATCGGACGAAGATCTCGCCGTTGGCGAAGTCTCGCGCCGTGGTGGCGGTGACGTGAACGTCGAGTTCCTTGGCGACCTGTTCGGCCAACTCGGGATGCGCCCGGCCGGAGAACAGCATCAGGTTCTTACGGTTGTCCATCCAGTCCGGCACTGCGCCACCCTCCTGCGATCGGATACGCGCTCATCGTAGATGTTCGTCCTTCTGCTGGGCTTCGCGGGCAGCCTGAGCCGAGTCACTGTCGGGCCGGTTGCGCAGCACCCAGTCCTCGATATTGCGCTGATCGCCGGCCGAGATCGCCAGCGCGCCCGGCGGCACGTCGTCGCGCAGCACCGTCCCGGCCCCGGTGTAGGCGCCGTCGCCGACGGTGACCGGCGCGACGAACATGGTGTCGCTGCCGGTGCGGACGTAGGAGCCGACGGTGGTGCGGCTCTTGTTCTCGCCGTCGTAGTTGACGAACACGCTCGAGGCGCCGATATTGCTGTGGTCGCCGATGTCGGCGTCGCCGACGTAGGTCAGGTGCGGCACCTTGGTTCCGGTGCCGATCGCCGCGTTCTTGGTCTCCACGAATGCGCCGAGCTTGCCGTCGGCGCCGAGGTGGGTTCCGGGCCGCAGATAGGTGAACGGGCCGACGTCTGCTCCGTCACCGATCAAAGCCCGGGTGCCGTGGGTGCGCACCACCGATGCACGGTCGCCGACGGCGACGTCGGTCAGCGTGGTGTCCGGTCCGATCTGGCAGTGCGCGCCCACCGAGGTTCCGCCGAGCAACTGGGTGCCGGGATGAATGACGGTGTCGCGCCCGATCGCCACATCGACGTCGATCCAGGTGGTGGCGGGATCGATGACGGTGACTCCGGAGCGTTGATGGGCGGCGACCACGCGACGGTTGAGCTCGGTGCCCAGATCGGAGAGCTGTACCCGGTCGTTCACGCCGGCGACCAGTGCGGCATCGTCGACATGCCTGGCGCCCACGCTATGTCCGTCCGCACGCACGATTGCGATGACGTCGGTGAGATACAGCTCGTGCTGAGCGTTATCGGACGACAGCCGGTTCAGCGCCGAACGCAGCGCCGCAATGTCGAAGGCGTAGATACCGGCGTTGATCTCCCGGATGGCGCGCTGCTGCGGGGTGGCGTCGGTCTCCTCGACGATCGCGATGACTTCGCCGTCCTGGGTGCGCAGGATGCGCCCGTAGCCGGTCGCGTCGGGCACCGTCGTGGTCAGCATCGTGACCGCCGCGGGGTGTTGGCGATGGGTGTCGATCAGCTCGGCGAGGGTTTCGGCGTCCAGCAGGGGGATGTCTCCGGAGGTGACCACCACCACGCCATCGAAATCCGCCGGCAGCGCTGACAGGCCGCACATGGCGGCGTGGCCGGTGCCCAGTTGCTCCTCCTGAACGGCCACCGCGATCGGGCGGCCGAGTGCCGCGGCCAGGTCCTCGACCACCGGGGCGATCCGCTCGCGGTCCCTGCCGAGCAGCACGACGAGGTGCTGCGGTGCGACCTTGGCGACCGCGTGCAAGGCGTGCGCGAGCATGCTGCGGCCGCCGAGGGTGTGCAGCACCTTGGGGGTGTCCGAGCGCATCCGGGTGCCGGAGCCGGCGGCGAGCACCAAGACGGCCGAATCACTCGTTGTCGTCACGCGGAGCCTCCTCCAGGTCGCTCAGCAAGCTTCGCTCGCTTCCAATGGTCGCTCAGCAAGCTTCGCTCCGTCGCCAGGACTCGAACCTGAACTATCTGAACCAAAATCAGAGGTGCTGCCGATTACACCACGACGGACTGTCCGCCCAAGACTTTAGTGCAGGCCCCGGGACCGGGACTAAACTCCAGCCGTGGCACTACCGGATCGTGAGCTGCGCCCGCCGCGCGCCCGGATGACCGGCAGCCAGCGCCGCCACCAGCTCATCGACATCGCCCGCTCGCTGTTCGCCGAACGCGGCTACGAGGCCACCTCGGTCGAAGAGGTCGCCCAGCGGGCCAGTGTCTCCAAGCCGGTGGTCTACGAACACTTCGGCGGCAAGGAGGGCCTTTACGCAGTTGTGGTCGACCGGGAGATGTCGGCGCTGCTGGACCGCATCACCTCCTCGCTGACCAACAACCACTCCCGGCCACGCCTGGAGCAGGTGGTGCTGGCGCTGCTGACATACGTCGAGGAGCGCACCGACGGTTTCCGGCTGCTGATCCGGGACTCGCCGGCCTCGATCACCTCCGGCACCTACGCCACCCTGCTCAACGATGCTGTCAGTCAGGTCGCCTCGATCCTGGCCGGCGACTTCTCCCGCCGCGGCCTGGACCCCGAGTTGGCCCCGCTCTATGCCCAGGCGCTCGTCGGTTCGGTGACGATGACCGCGCAGTGGTGGCTCGACGCCCGCGAGCCCAAGAAGGAAGTCGTCGCCGCCAACCTGGTGAATCTGATGTGGAACGGACTGGCCCGGCTGGAACCCGACCCACAACTGGGTGCGGACTAGCGGCGAATCCCGGCCGCACACAAGGACTTTTGCCGCCCCACCTAGACTGATCGCGATGACCACACCGGGTAACCACCCTGTCCAGACCCCGCTGGCAGGCTTGGTCGAATCGGTGCTGGCGGCCCCGGAGTTCACCGAGCTCGCCCGGCTGGCCGATGAGCATCCCGCTGAGCTCGCGGTGGTGGGTCCGGTCAGCGCCCAGCTGTTCGTCGCGTGTGCGCTATCCCGCAGCGGGCCGCTGCTCGTGGTGACCGCGACCGGACGGGAGGCTGACGACCTCACCGCCGAGTTGCGCGGGGCCTATGGTGACGGCGCGGCGCTGTTCCCGTCCTGGGAGACCCTCCCGCACGAGAGGCTCTCACCCGGGGTCGACACCGTCGGGGCCCGGCTGAAGCTGCTTCGCCGGTTGGCCCGCCCGGATGACCCACATCTGGGCGCGCCGTTGCGGGTGGTGGTGACAACGGTGCGATCGCTGCTGCAACCGGTTGCCGCCGACCTTTCCGAGATCGAGCCGGTCACCCTCGCGGTGGGCGCAGACGTCGATTTCGAGGCTGTGATCACCCGGCTGGTCGATCTGGCCTACACCCGGGTCGACATGGTGGGAAGGCGCGGCGAGTTCGCCGTACGCGGCGGAATCCTCGACCTGTTTCCGCCCACCGCCGAGCACCCGGTTCGGGTGGAGTTCTGGGGCGACGAGATCACCGAGATCCGGATGTTCTCCGTCGCCGACCAGCGCTCGATACCCGAACTGGATGTCAGTGTCGTCATCGCCGTGCCCTGCCGCGAACTTCTTCTCACCGCCGAAGTCCGTTCCCGCGCAGCACAACTGGCGGCACACGCGCCCAAGGGTGACAACAATCTCAACGGCGGAGTCGGGGAGATGCTGGCCAAGCTCGCCGACGGAATCCCGGTCGACGGCATGGAGGCGCTGACACCGGTGCTGCGCCCGGAACGTCTCGGCCTGCTCACCGACCTGATGCCGGCCGGAGCACCGGTGCTGGTGTGTGATCCGGAGAAGGTCCGGACCCGGGCCGCCGATCTGATCAAGACCGGGCGGGAGTTCCTGGAGGCCTCCTGGTCGGTCGCGGCGATCGGGGGAGACGCACCCATCGACGTCGAAGAGCTCGGCGGCTCCGGGTTCCGCGAACTCGACGAGGCGCGCGAAACCGCCCGCGCCGGCGGCCACCCGTGGTGGACGATCAGTCAGCTGTCCTCGGACGCGGCGATCGACCTCAACGTCCGTGCGGCGCCCTCGGCGCGGGGACAGCAGACCAACGTCGACGAGATCTTCGCGATGCTGCGCGCCCATGTCCTCACCGGCGGGCTCGCTGCCGTCGTCGCTCCCGGTGTGGGGATCGCCCATCGCGTCGTCGAGCAACTCGCCGAACGCGATACCGCGGCGGCCATGCTGGAGCCCGGGCAGTCACCCAGACCCGGGATCGTTGGCGTGCTCAAGGGACCGCTGCACAACGGACTGATCGTGCCGGGCGGCCAACTGGTGATCATCACCGAGACCGACCTCACCGGAAACCGGGCCACCGGACCTGACGGCAAGCGGTTGGCCGCCAAGCGGCGCAACACCGTCGACCCGCTGGCGCTGACCGCCGGTGATCTGGTGGTGCACGACCAGCACGGCATCGGTCGTTTCGTCGAGATGGTCGAACGCACCATCGGCGGCGCACGCCGCGAGTACCTGGTGCTTGAGTACGCCGGTAAGAAGGGGCAGGGAGCCGACAAGCTTTTCGTCCCGATGGACTCCCTCGATCAACTGTCGCGCTATGTCGGCGGTGAGTCGCCCAGCCTGAGCAGGCTCGGCGGCAGCGATTGGGCCAACACGAAAACCAAGGCGCGCAAGGCCGTTCGCGAAATCGCCGGCGAACTGGTCACGCTCTACGCCAAACGGCAGGCCGCGCCCGGTCATATGTTCGCCCCCGACTCGCCATGGCAGGCCGAGATGGAGGACGCATTCGGGTTCACCGAGACCGTCGACCAGCTGACCGCCATCGAGGAGGTCAAGGCGGATATGGAGAAGGCCGTTCCGATGGACCGGGTGATCTGCGGTGACGTCGGCTACGGCAAGACCGAGATCGCGGTGCGCGCGGCGTTCAAAGCCGTTCAGGACGGAAAGCAGGTGGCCGTGCTGGTGCCCACCACACTGCTGGCCGACCAGCATCTGCAGACCTTCACCGAACGGATGGCCGGCTTCCCGGTGACCGTCAAGGGACTGTCCCGATTCACCGATCCCGCCGAATCGCGCACGATCATCGAGGGCATGGCCGACGGCAGCGTCGATATCGTCATCGGCACCCACCGGCTGCTGCAGACCGGGGTGCGGTGGAAGGACCTCGGTCTGGTGGTGGTCGACGAGGAGCAGCGTTTCGGTGTCGAGCACAAGGAGCACATCAAGAGCCTGCGCACCCACGTCGATGTGCTGACCATGAGTGCCACCCCGATTCCGCGCACCCTGGAGATGAGCCTGGCCGGTATCCGGGAGATGTCGACCATCCTGACCCCGCCCGAGGAGCGCTACCCGGTGCTCACCTATGTCGGCCCGCAGGACGACAAGCAGATCGCCGCCGCCCTGCGCCGGGAACTCCTGCGCGACGGCCAGGTCTTCTACGTTCACAACCGGGTCAGCACCATCGACTCCGCGGCGGCGCGCATCCGCGACCTGGTGCCCGAGGCGCGGGTGGTGGTTGCGCACGGCCAGATGCCCGAGGACCAACTCGAGGGAACCGTGCAGGGGTTCTGGAACCGGGACTACGACATCCTGGTCTGCACCACCATCATCGAGACTGGTCTGGACATCTCCAACGCCAACACCCTCATCGTCGAGCGGGCCGACGCCCTCGGCCTGTCCCAGCTGCACCAGTTGCGGGGCCGGGTCGGCCGCAGCCGGGAACGTGGCTACGCCTATTTCCTGTATCCCCGGGACGTCCCGCTCACTGAGACCGCCCATGACCGGCTCGCCACCATCGCGCAGAACAATGAACTGGGCGCGGGTATGGCAGTTGCGTTGAAGGACTTGGAGATTCGCGGCGCGGGCAATGTGTTGGGCGCCGAACAATCCGGCCATGTCGCCGGTGTGGGTTTCGATCTGTATGTTCGGCTGGTGGGGGAGGCGGTCGAGGCCTACCGCGCCGCGGCCGACGGCAAGATCGTCACCACCGCCGAGGATCCCAGGGACGTGCGCATCGATCTTCCCGTCGACGCGCATCTGCCGCCGGACTACATCGACAGCGACAGGTTGCGGCTGGAGGCCTACCGGCGGCTGGCGGCGGCGTCAGCGGAGACCGGGCCGGCTGGGATCGGCACAGTGATCGATGAACTCGTCGACCGCTACGGGCCGCTGCCCCAACCGGCACAGCGACTGGTGGCGGTGGCCCGGTTGCGGCTGCTGTGCCGGCAGTACGGGGTCACCGAGGTTGCGCTCACCGGAACGACCCTGCGGGTGGCGCCGCTGCCGCTGCAGGATTCCGCCCAGGTGCGGCTCAAACGGATCTATCCGGCGGCCAACTACCGCGCCACCACCTCGGTGGTCCAGGTGCCGGTCCCGCGCGCAGGCTCCGGTGTCGGCGCGCCCCGCATCCGCGACCTTCCACTTGTGCAGATGGTCGTCGACCTGTTGCTCGCACTTCATGGTCGCCCGGCCGGGGAAATTGATATAACGACGTTCGAACCCGCCAAATCCGAGGGGTAGCGACGATGACTGTCATCCTGGTCGACCCACGCCGTCCGGCGCTGGTCCCGGTGGAGGCGGTCGACCTGCTTCAGGGTGACGTCCAATACACCGAAGAAATGCCGATCAGGGTGCCGTGGTCGTTGCCCTCTGCCCGGGCGGTCCTGCTGGGCACCTCCGACGATCAGGCCCCGGTGCTGCTGTCCTCCGATCCCGACCACCCGGCCGTGCTGGACCGGTTGGCCGCCGGTGAACGGCTGATCGACGCCGGTGCCGCGCGGCCCGGAGAGCGTCTGCTCGACGCGGTCGAGATCATGGACAAACTGCGCACCGCGGGCCCGTGGGAGAGCGAGCAGACCCACGCCTCACTGCGGCGCTATCTGCTCGAGGAGACCTACGAACTGTTCGACGCCGTGCACGGCGGCGATCCTGACGAACTGCGCGACGAACTCGGCGATGTGTTGCTGCAGGTGCTCTTTCACGCCCGGATCGCCGAGGAGGCCTCCGAGCGGTCGTTCACCATCGACGATGTCGCCGACGCCCTGGTGCGCAAGCTCGGCAATCGGGTGCCCGCCGTGCTGGCCGGCGAGGACATCTCGCTGGCCGATCAGCTGGCCCAGTGGGAGCAGCGCAAGGCGCTGGAGACCTCGGTGCGGGAATCCTGCGTTGACGGGGTGCCCACCGCCCAGCCGGCGCTGGCCCTGGCGCAGAAGGTGCTCAACCGGGTCAGCGCGGCCGGGCTGCCCGCCGATCTCATCCCCGAGTCGGTCATCACCGTCACGCTGACGGTCGAGGCCGACGCCGAAAACGATCTGCGCGCCGCGGTACTGGGGTTCATGGAGGACGTCCGGGCCGCCGAGAAAGCGGCGCGCGTGGAACCAGACACCGAACAGCACGACGCCACGCCGGGGCCGATCAGCGCCGAACAGTGGCGGCGCTGCTGGCCCCGGGGCTGACGACGATTCGGTGCCGTTCGGCCCGGCCGTAACCGTGGCACGATGGTTCCTGTCGTCTCGGTTCAAGGGGATTTGTGTCGTCGTTTCGCTGGCTGCGCACCATCGTCGTGGTTGCGGCGGCGGCGATTCTGCTCGCGGTGAGCTGCTCCTGGGACTCCGGCGCACCGATTCCGGACGGCGTCCCGCCCCCGCCCGGTGATCCGGTGCCCGCCGTCGACACCCACGCAGCCGGCCGGCCGGCCGGTCAGCTCAAGGACTGGGCCGCCCAGCGCGCACCGGCCCTGGGTATACCGATCGAGGCATTGGAGGCCTACGCCTACGCGGCCCGGGTGGCCGAGGTGGAGAACCCCGGATGTCACCTGGCCTGGACCACGCTGGCTGGCATCGGCATGGTGGAGAGCCACCATGGCACCTATCGCGGTGCCGAGATCGGCCCCAACGGCGATGTCAGCCCGCCCATCCGCGGTGTCCGGCTCGACGGCACCGGCGGGAACCTCGAGATCCTCGATCTGGAGGCCACCAGGGCATCGGGGCAGGAGGACCCGGTCTACGCCCGCGCGATGGGTCCGATGCAGTTCATCCCGGAGACTTGGCGGCTCTACGGCGTCGACGCCAACAACGACGGATCGGCCAACGCCGACAACTTCGACGACGCGGCCCTCTCCGCGGCCGGTTACCTGTGCTTCCGCGGTAAGGATCTCGCCACGCCGCGCGGCTGGATGAACGCACTTCGGGCCTACAACCACTCCGACCACTACGCACGCGCGGTCCGGGACTGGGCCACCGCGTACGCCGCGGGGCATTCCCTCTAGACCCGTGTGGTCGACCCGCTGCGGGCACCGGGCATCTAGGCTTATGCGGTCAGCGCCACTGATCAAGGAGAA
>NZ_JBPCSX010000202.1:0-19215 GCF_051006775.1 Mycobacterium sp. | reverse complement strand
CGCCCGCGACACGGGGCCCCCCCGGGGGGGTGCGCCCCGCTTCTCATTTGCTGGCGGTCCCCGCGGCGGTGGTAAAATGGAGTGATCGTGCCCCTGCTGGCGGCGCGAGTCAGTGGGAAGAAGCGAGGATCCGATGACCACCGCTGTGACGGGGCTGCTGCAGCCTGCGACTCCCCAAGAGGAGAAGCGCCGGCGCGGTTTTGTGATGGGCGCCGCGGCGACGTCGGTCCTGTCCCTGGTCGGCGGCATCATCTTCCTGCTGTTCTCCGGCCAGACCCCGACCCAGTCCGCTCCGCTGAAACCCCGCTCGACACCTTCGACGGTCGCCTCGGCCCCGCCTGCGACCGAGGCCCCCGCGGCGTCGGGCGATCTGCTCGGTGCTCTGGGCGCCAATTACGCAGACACCGGCAGCGGTTCGGCCACCGGTCTGTCTTCCGGTGCGGCCCCGATCGGTGGGGCACCGCTGTCGTCGCTCAACGTGCCGCCAGGGCCGCAGGCGCCCGCCGTCGACTGGGGTGAGGTTCTCGCGCCGGCAGTCCAGAGTCAGCAGGACGCCATCGCCGCGGGCCTCACCGGCGCCATCACCGGCCCGGTGGTCGGCGCGGTGTCCTCCGGCGTCAACTCAACCGCCATCCTGCTCGGCGACATCATTCTGTACGCGGCCTACACCAGCAACGGTGGTGGATTGCTGAACCAACTGCAGACCGCGATTCCCGCGGCTGCCGCAGTTGCCGCCGCACCCGCGGTTGCGTCGGCGGGAGCCGTCCCGGCTGCTGATTTCAGCGGACTGACATCAGCGTTCGCCGCGACGTCCGCGCTGCCGGGGCCGGTAGGACTGCCCGCTCTGCCACAGCTGCCTCCGCTCCCGCAGCTTCCGCCGCTGCCCACACCCGAGCAGGTGACGGCGGCGCTGTCCGCGCTGCCCGCCCTGCCCGCGATCGGTGCGCTGCCGGCGCTGCCCGGCCTGCCGGGATTGCCTCCGCCGCCCAGGCTTCCGACGCCGGAAGAAGCGCTGGCCGGCGCGTCTGCGGGTGCTGCTGCCATGGCCGCCATACCGGCGATGCTGGGTGCGTTACCGCCGATCGGGCTGCCGCAATTCCCGCCGATCGGTCTGCCGAGCTTCGGCTTCCCCAGCATCGGTCTGCCCAGTATCACCAGGCTGCTCGGTCTGCCGTTCTAGGTCCCAAGCGTCCCGATGCGCGGGGCGGTTGACGCCCGATCCAATCATGTTGTGCGCCAACAGGTGATGGATATCGTCCGGCGCGCCGGCAGTGGCCAGGAACTCGAGACGCCGCGGGCCACCGGCGCGATCACCGACGCCGAGTACGGCGACAAGCGGACCCAGATCCTCGCCGACCTCTGAGGGCCGGACTAGAACACGTTCCATTTCACTTGCTAGCCTGGGCAGCCATGACCACTTCGATGCTTCAGGGGCGAGTCGCCTACGTGACGGGGGCCGCGCGCGGCCAGGGTCGCGCCTACGCGGTCCGGTTGGCGCGGGAGGGCGCCGACCTGGTCATCAGCGATATCTGTGCACCGGTGTCAGACAGCGTGCCCTACGTCGCCTCGACGCCGGAGGACCTGCAGGAGACGGTTCGACTGATCGAGGCCGAGGGCCGCAAGGTGCTGGCCCGCCAGGTCGACAACCGTGATGATGCCGCGGTGCGGGCGTTGGTGGCCGATGCGATCGAGCAGTTCGGCCGGCTCGATGTTGTGGTGGCCAACGCCGGCATCCTGAGTTGGGGCCGGCTGTGGGAGCTGACGGACGAGCAGTGGAACTCGGTCATCGATACCAACCTCACCGGCACCTGGCGCACCCTGCGGGCCGCGATCCCGGCGATGATCGAGGCCGGCAACGGAGGCTCGATCATCATCGTCAGCTCGGCGGCCGGCGTGAAGGCGACTCCGGGCAACGGGCATTACGCGGCGTCCAAACATGGGCTCACCGCGTTGACCAACACGCTCGCGATGGAGTTGGGGGAGTACAGCATCCGGGTCAACTCGATCCACCCGTACTCGATCGCCACCCCGATGATCGAGAACGACGCGATGATGAAGATCTTCGCCGCGCACCCGAGTTACCTCAACGCCTTCGCCGCCATGCCGTACCAGCCGCTGGACAAGGATTCCAAGAAGGCCAAGCGCCAGGACTTCATGTCGGCCGAGGAATCCGCCGAGGTGGTGGTCTGGCTGGCCGGGGACAACTCCGGGGTGCTCTCCGGCTCCCAGATTGCAATCGACCGCGGGGTGATGAAGTACTAGCCCGGCAGAACCAACACTGGAACCGGGCTGTGTCGAATGATCTTGGTTGCCCGCGATCCGAGGAAAACCCGTGCGACTTCGCCACGCGGTGAGGTTCCCAAGGTCAGTACGTCGCCGTCCTGCCATTCCGCGTCCGCGAGCGCCTGGTCCCACCCGTCGCCGCTGACCACAGTCAAGTCAACCTCGTCGCCCACCACACCGTCGGTGCGCAACTTGGTGAGCATCGCAGCGGCCTCCTGCTTCCATGCCGCCAGGATCGAGTCCTCGGCGTGCAGGCCGATCTCCGGCGGGTACATGGTGCGGCCGCGCACGGCGAACGTGATGACCCGCAGTGGCACCTTGAGGAGTTTGGCGAGTGCATAGGTTCGTGTGACCACATCCACCGCCTCGGGGGTTCCGGGGTAGCCGCACGTGAGGCGGGTCAGCAAGCCGGTGCGCGGTTCGCGGTAGCCCCGCGGTGCGATGGCAAGCGGGACCGGGCAGGAGTGCAGCAGGCGGTCGGCGGTGGAACCGACTGCAACCTGCCCGAATTGACCGTTCGCCGAGGGTCCGAGTACCAGCAGTTCGGCATCGAGTTCGGAGACGACTTCGATCAGGCCGGCCGACACCGACCGGTGCGAGTGGCCGTGGTAGCGCACGTCCAACCGAAGTGGCAGCGCATCCAGGTACCTGCCGGCCTCCTTGGCCGAGTCGGCCGCCAGCTGATCTGCCCACGCCGCGTACTCGGCGTCGACCCGGGCCGGCGACGGCGTGGTCCACGGTTTGGGAACGATGGTCGCGACCGTCAGCGAGGTGTTCAGCGTCCGCGCCGCGCCGACGGCCAGGTTCAACGGCGCCGTGCCGCTCTCACCGGCCAGATAGCCGACGACGACGGTCACCGCTGCACCCCGTTCACCACCGCGCCCGAACCGACGGGTCCTTGATTGAGCGCACTGTGGTGACGGCCCCACAGGAAGTAGAACGCAAGCACTACCGACACCCATGCCGCGAAAGCCAGCCAGGTGTACCAATGCAGGCTGGCCAGGATGTAGAAGCAGGCCAGCACCGACAACACCGGCGTGACGGGATAGCCGGGAACCCTGAAGCCGCGGGGCAGGTCTGGTTCCCTGCGCCGAAGGATGATGACGGCTACCGAGACGGTGATGAACGCGACCAGGGTGCCGATGGACACCATATCGGCCAGACTGTCCAGCGGTACCAGGCCGGCCAGCAGACCGATCACGGTCGCGACGATCACGGTGTTGTTGACCGGCGTCATGGTGCGCGGGTTGACCTTTGCGAACATCGACGGCAGCAGGCCGTCGCGGCCGATGGCGAACAGGATCCGGGTCGACCCGTACAACGTCACCAGGGTCACCGAGAAGATCGAGATGACCGCGCCCGCGGCCAGCACGGTGCCCCAGTAGTTCGTCCCGGTCACCTTGTCGAGGATGGCGGCCAAACCGGCCTTCTGGCCCTCGAATTCGCTCCAGTTCTGGGCGCCGAGCGCAGCCAACGTGACCACGACGTATACCGCGGTGACCGTCAGCAGTGCGGCGATGAGCGCGCGCGGCATGGTTCGCTGAGGGTTCTTGACCTCGTCGCCGGCGGTCGACACCGCATCCAGGCCGATATAGGAGAAGAAGATCGTACCCGCGGCCGATCCGATACCGGCCACTCCGAACGGGGCGAAGCTCGCGAAACGATCGGTGTGGAACGCCGAGAAAGCTATGACCGAGAACATGAGCAGCACACCGAGTTTGATGAGCACCATGACGGCGTTGGCAGTGGCTGACTCGCTGGCGCCCCGGATCAGCAGGAGCGCGCACATGAGCACCAGAATGACTGCGGGCAGATTGATGATCCCCGGGGAGGTATCCCATGGAGCTGCCGAAAGTGCCTGCGGCAGAGAGTATCCCAGGAAATTTTCAAGCAACTTGTTGACGTACTGGCTCCAGCCAACGGCCACCGCGGATGTTGCGACCACGTACTCGAGGAGCAGGCAGGCTGCCACTCCCATAGCCACAACCTCACCGAGGGTGGTGTAAGCGTAGGAGTAGGTCGATCCCGAAACCGGCACCGCGGATGCCAGTTCGGCATAACAGATCGCCGCCAGGCCTGCGGCGATCCCGGCGATCAGAAACGAGATGATCACGCCGGGGCCGGCCTGTGGCACAGCCTCGGACAAGACGAAGAAGATGCCGGTTCCCACCGTCGAGCCGATTCCGAACATGGCGAGTTGGAAGGTGCCGATCGAGCGTTTGAGATTCTGCGAGGCGCCGTGTGCCACCGGGGCGTTGATCAACGGCCGTCGCCGCAGCATCTGTTCGACGAGAGAAGGTGGTGGTGCTGGCATCGGAGCCTCCTGCATGGGCGGATCCGCAGATTATGCGCGCCCTGGTCGCCTCGCGCTGCTGACTGGTCGTGTACAAACTCCTCATGGGCAACAACGGCATCGTGATCGTCGGCGGCGGCCTCGCCGCGGCGCGGGTCGCCGAGCAACTCCGCAAGGCCGAGTACGCCGGTTCGATCACCATGGTCAGCGATGAAGAGCATCCGCCCTATGACCGTCCGCCGCTGTCCAAGGAGATCCTGCAGGACGAGACCAAGGGCCTGGCGGACGTCGAGCTCAAACCGGCGGAGTTCTACCGCGAGAACGACATCACGCTACGGCTGGGACACGCCGCAGAGTCGCTGGACACCGCGGCGCGGGCCCTGACGCTGACCAACGGAACCGGGCTGGACTACGACGAGTTGGTGATCGCGACCGGCCTGGTGCCCAGACGTATTCCCGCGCTGCCCGACCTGGCCGGGATACACGTTCTGCGCTCTATGGGTGAAGCGCTCGCGTTGCGGGCGCATGCCTCATCGGCGCGCAAGGCGGTCATCATCGGAGCCGGGTTCATCGGCTGCGAAGTCGCCGCCAGTCTGCGCAAACTGGGGATCGACGTGGCACTCGTCGAGCCGCAGCCCGCGCCCCTTGCGAGTGTGCTGGGCGAACAGATCGGCGGACTGATCGCCAGGGTGCACCGTGGCGAGGGTGTCGAACTGCGTACCGGCGTGGGCGTTGCCGCGGTCCGGGGTACCGACGGGCACGTCAGTGCGGTCGAGCTAACCGACGGCGATGTGCTCGACGCCGACCTCGTGGTCATCGGTATCGGATCGCGGCCGGCCACCGACTGGCTGGTGGGCAGCGGGGTCGCGATCGATAACGGAGTGCTCTGCGACTCGGTCGGCAGGACCAGTGAACCCCATGTGTGGGCGTTGGGCGACGTCGCCTCCTGGCGGGACGCCGCCGGCCACCAGGTCCGGGTGGAGCACTGGAGCAACGTTGCCGAACAGGCCCGGGTGCTGGTGCCGGCCATGCTGGGTGAAGAGCCGCCGTCGCTGGTTGTGGTGCCGTACTTCTGGAGTGACCAGTACGACGTCAAGATCCAGTGCCTGGGCGAACCGGAGGCCACCGATGTGGTCCACGTCGTCGAGGACGACGGCCGCAAGTTTCTGGCCTACTACGAACGTGCCGGGACGCTCGTCGGGGTCGTCGGTGGCGGCATGCCCGGCAAGGTGATGAAGGCCCGGGCCAAAATCGCCGCCGGCGTGCCGATCGGCGACGTACTCGGTTAGGGCAGTCCGTCGGCGACGACGTCGAAGGCATCGCCGAGGGCCCGCCGCAGCGACACCCGCTCATGGGCCAGCCAGTACTCGTAGGCCGACAGCGCCGCGCCCAGCATCAGCCAGGCGACCGTCTGGGGGACGAGGTCGTCTGCTCGCGCCCCGGTGCGCCGGGCCACGAATGTCGCCACCACTGAGCGCCAGCCGGCATACATCGTCATCGAATAAGCCTGGAGTTCCTCGGTCTGCAGGATCACCCGCATGCGCAGCCGATGCCGGGCAGCCTCTGTGTCGCCGAAGGTGTTGAAGTCCAGCAGTGCGGCCCGCAGGGCGACACTGACCGGGGTGGCGGCGTCGACGGCGTCCAGCAGTGCGGCGAACTGCCCCAGGTGTGCGTCGAAATCGCCCCACGGGATGGCGTTCTTGGACGAGTAGTACCGGAACAGCGTCCGGCGGGCGATCCCGGAGGCCAGCGCGACGTCATCGACGCTGACTTCACTGAACCCATAGGTCGCGAACAGGTCCAGGGCGACGTCGGCGATGTGGTCGCACGTGGTGGATCTGCGGCGCCCGGCCCGGGCCGGACCCCGGGTGCTCGGAGCAGTCATCGCAAACCCCTTCGTTTACGGCACCTGATGCCATATTATGGCGGACACGATGCCCGATTGTCCTGACAATCGGCGAACCCGAGAGGAAATGCGCATGGAGCCGAACCGCAACGAGACTGAAACCGGCGCGGAATTGGTCACCGAGACCCTGGTCGAAGAGGTCTCCATCGACGGTATGTGCGGGGTTTACTGATCGACCCCGCCCAGAGCTGGCGGCTGCACCCCCAGGTGGCGGTGCGCTCCGAGTCGTGTGGGGCGCTGCTCTACCACTTCGGGACGCGCAAGCTGTCCTTTCTCAAGAACCGCACCATGCTGGCCGTCGTCGAGTCCCTCGATGAGCATCCCGACATCCGGTCTGCCCTGACCGCTGCCGGAATTGAGGGCCCGAACCAGGCCCCGTACCTGCAGGCGCTGAACACACTGGCCGAGTCGAAGATGTTGATCCGCAAGGAGGTCCGATGACCACCGCCGCCGTCCCGAGGCTGATCGAGCAGTTCGAACGGGGTCTGGACGCTCCGATCTGCCTGACCTGGGAGCTCACCTACGCCTGCAATCTGGCCTGCGTGCACTGTCTGTCCTCGTCGGGCAAGCGTGACCCGCGCGAGCTGTCCACGCGGCAGTGCATGGACATCATCGATGAGCTGCAACGGATGCAGGTGTTCTACGTCAACATCGGTGGCGGTGAACCCACGGTACGTCCCGACTTCTGGGAGCTCGTCGACTACGCGACGGCACATCAGGTCGGAGTCAAGTTCTCCACCAACGGAGTCCGGATCACACCCGAGGTGGCCGCCCGGCTTGCGGCCAGTGATTACGTCGACGTTCAGATCTCCCTGGACGGCGCCACCGCCGAGGTCAATGATGCGGTGCGGGGGACCGGCTCGTTCGCGATGGCGATCCGCGCACTTGAGAACCTGGCCGAGGCAGGGTTCTCCGACGCGAAGATCTCAGTGGTGGTCACCCGGCACAACGTCGGTCAACTCGACGACTTCAAGGCGCTGGCCGACCGCTACGGCGCAACGCTGCGCATTACCCGGCTGCGGCCATCGGGCCGCGGTGCCGACGTGTGGGATGAGCTGCACCCAACCGCCGAGCAGCAACGTGTCCTGTACGACTGGCTGGTCGCGCACGGCGAGGGAGTGCTCACCGGGGATTCGTTCTTCCACCTGTCCGGGCTGGGTGAGCCCGGGGCGTTGTCCGGGCTGAACCTGTGTGGTGCCGGCCGGGTGGTGTGTCTGATCGACCCGGTAGGCGACGTGTACGCCTGCCCGTTCGCGATCCATGACCGCTTCCTGGCCGGAAATGTGTTGTCCGACAGTGTCGATGGGGTCGGAGGCTTCGACAACGTCTGGAAGAACTCGGCACTGTTCACCGAATTGCGCGCGCCGCAGTCGGCGGGCGCATGTGGCAGTTGCGGCCACTACGACTCCTGCCGTGGTGGTTGTATGGCGGCCAAGTTCTTCACCGGACTGCCACTGGACGGCCCCGATCCCGAGTGTGTCGAAGGGTACGGCGCGGCTGCGCTGGCCGGCGATCGGAAGGTTCCGAGCCCCCGCGCGGATCATTCCCGGACGGTCATGCTCACCCTCACCAAACCGCCCAGTAAACCCTGCAACGAAAGCCCGGTCTAAATCATGGCCCGTGACACCTGGTTCGAGACCGTGAGCATCGCTCAGGAGCGTGCGAAGAAGCGCCTCCCGAAGGCGGTGTACTCCGCCCTGCTGGCTGGCAGCGAGAAGGGGCTGACCTACTCCGACAATGTCGAGGCGTTCGCCGAATTGGGTTTCGCACCGTACGTCATCGGCGCCACCCCGACCCGTGATCTCGCCACAACGGTGATGGGGCAGGACATCTCGATGCCCGTACTGATCTCGCCGACCGGCGTGCAGGCGGTTCACCCCGACGGTGAGGTGGCCGTCGCGCGGGCCGCTGCCGCCCGTGGAACCGCGATGGGGCTGTCGTCCTTCGCCAGTAAGCACATCGAAGAGGTGATAGCCGCCAACCCGAAGACTTTCTTCCAGATCTACTGGCTCGGTGGCCGAGACGCCATCGCCGAACGCGCGGACCGCGCCCGCGCCGCGGGTGCGGTGGGGTTGATCGCCACCACCGACTGGAGTTTTTCGCACGGTCGCGACTGGGGCAGCCCAAAGATCCCCGAGAAGATGGACATACCCACTGCGATCAAGATGTCCCCGCAGGGCATGGTGCGGCCGGGCTGGTTCCTGCAGTGGGCCAGGACCTTCAAGCCGCCGACGCTGACCGCTCCGAATCAGGGCCGTCACGGCGAGGACGGGCCGCCCTTCTTCCACGCCTACGGCGAGTGGATGGGCACCCCGCCGCCGACGTGGGAGGACATCGCGTGGCTGCGTGAGTACTGGGGCGGGCCGTTCATGCTCAAGGGTGTGATGCGGGTCGACGACGCCAAACGTGCGGTGGACGCCGGAGTCTCGGCGATCTCGGTGTCCAATCACGGCGGCAACAATCTCGACGGCACTCCCGCTTCGATCCGCGCACTGCCGGCCATCGCCGAGGCCGTCGGTGACCAGGTGGAGGTCCTCCTCGATGGCGGAGTACGTCGCGGCAGCGACGTCGTCAAGGCGCTCGCCCTCGGTGCCCGAGCGGTGATGATCGGCCGGGCGTACCTCTGGGGACTGGCCGCGGCCGGGCAGGCCGGCGTGGAGAACGTGCTCGACATCCTGGGCAACGGAATCGACTCCGCGCTGAGGGGGCTGGCCAAATCCTCCGTGCACGACCTGAGCCCGGACGACATCCTGGTGCCAGACGGGTTCACCCGCACCCTCGGAGTGCCGGGTGGGGCCGGCTGAGGTCCCCGGGAACTCACTGGGGGACCGGACCTCCACCCAGCTCCGGGGGCAGTCGCTCACCCTGGTGATTCCACTCGGGTCGATTGAACAGCATGGGCCGCACCTACCCCTGGATACCGACACCCGTATCGCAACCGCCGTCGCCGGTGATGTCGCGCACCACCTCGGCTATCTCGTAGCGCCGCCAATCCACTACGGAGCCTCCGGCGAACATCAGGGCTTCCCCGGAACCATCTCGCTGGGTACCGCCGCGCTTACCGCAGTCCTCACCGAGTACGGGCGCTCGGCCTGCGAATGGGCCCAGCGGATGGTGTTCGTCAACGGCCATGGCGGCAATCTCGACGCACTGCGTGCCGCCGTGGGTCTGCTGCGCAGAGAAGGCCGCGACGTCACCTGGTGCGTTTGCTCGGTTGCTGGAGCCGACGCACACGCCGGGCACACCGAAACCTCGGTGCTGCTGCACCTTTCGCCCGCTGATGTCAGATCCGGGGAAGCGGCCCCGGGAAATGCCGAACCCCTCGCCGCGCTGATGCCGCGGATGCGCAGCGGCGGAGTCGTCGCAGTCAGCGAGAGCGGCGTACTCGGCGACCCGACCACGGCCACCGCTGAAGCCGGCGCACTTCTGTTTGAGCAGATGGTGGCCGATTGCCTGAGCCGCATCACACGCTGGGCGCCCGACGGCGACGGAATGCTCCGGTGAACGCACCCCGGTTACCGGATGGGTTCGCGGTTCAGCTCGACCGAGGCGTCACCACGCTCGATTCCGGCTCCGCTCTGCTGGGTGGCACACCCATGCGGCTGTTGAAGCTCTCGCCGGCTGCTCGACGCATGATGACCACCGGGCGGGTCGAGGTTCGCGACGACCTCAGCGCGCAGCTGGCCCGGACCCTGCTCGACGCGACCGTCGCTCACCCCAGACCGACAGGCGGGCCGTCCTTTCGGGACGTCACCGTGGTGATTCCGGTGCGCGACAACCACTCCGGGTTGAGCTGTCTTGTGACGGCGCTGCGCGGCGTTCGGGTGGTGATCGTCGATGACGGATCCGCTCGGCCAGTCGAGATAGGTGACTTCACCGGAGCAGATGCTGCGGTGGAGGTGATCCGGCATCAGCACCCGCGGGGTCCGGCGGCCGCGCGCAATACCGGCCTGGCGGTCTGCGACACCGATGTGGTGGCGTTCCTTGACTCCGACGTCCTGCCTCAGCGCGGCTGGTTGGAGGCCCTGCTGGGTCATTTCAGCGATCCCGCGGTAGCCGCGGTGGCGCCGCGGATCGTCGCCCTCGGCGACGCCGACACCGTCATCGCCCGATACGAGGCCGCGGCTTCTGCACTGGACCTGGGCGAGCGGGAGGCCCCGGTGCTTCCATACGGGTCGGTGTCCTACGTCCCCAGCGCGGCGATCCTCTGCCGACGGACGGCAGTGAACCAGGTGGGCGGATTCGACGAAGCCCTGCACTCCGGCGAAGACGTCGATCTGTGCTGGCGGCTGATCGACGCCGGATTCCGGCTGCGCTACGAACCGGTGGCACAGGTGGGTCACGCTCACCGCGTCACCCTGCGGAACTGGTTGTCCCGCAGGGCGTTCTACGGCAGTTCGGCGGGCGCACTGGCAGCCCGTCATCCGAGGAAGACAGCCCCGCTGCTGATCTCTCGATGGACACTTCCCGCACTGCTCCTGCCGATGACCGGGACCATCACCGGACTCCTAGCCGGGCTGATCTGTGCGGGGGTGCACACCCGACGCACTGCGACCGCCCTTGCCGGCAGCGGGGCCACACCTGCCCAGGTGGCACTGCTGGCCGCCCGGGGCCTCGGCGCAGGCGCCACTCAACTCGGATCCGCCGTCTGCAGACACTATTGGCCGGGTGCATTCATCGCGGCGATGCTCTCGCGCCGGATTCGGCGGATGGTGGCCGTCACGGCGGTTGGCGATGCGGTTCACTCCTGGGTCACTCGCGATCGTGTCCCGGATCAGCCGATGCCGATAGGGCCCCTCGCGTATATGGCACTGAAGCGACTCGATGATCTGGCCTACGGTGCCGGACTGTGGGCGGGTGTGGTTCGGCAGCGCAGTCTTCGGGCACTCAAACCGGAGATCAAGTGATTCGAAACGTCCTCATCGTCGGCGCCGGAAGCGCCGGATCGGTTCTCGCCGAGAGGCTCTCGGCCGACCCGAGTCGGATGGTCACTGTGGTCGAGGCCGGTCCCGGCCCCGCCGATCCGGTGGTGCGGGAATTGGTCGGTAATGCACTCTCGCTGCCGATCGGTCCGAAGAGTCCGGTAGTGCGTCGATACCTCACCCGATTGACCGATCACCCGGTACGCACAGCCGACATCGTCCGCGGTGAAACCGTGGGCGGATCGGGTGCGGTCAACGGCTGCTACTTCTGGCGGGCCCTGCCGCAGGACTTCGGTTCGGTGCCCGGGTGGTCCTGGGCTGATGTCGAGGGGCATTACCAGGCTGTCGAGAGCAGGATCGCGGCCCACCCGACAGCTGAATTCAGCACCGGCACCGAGCGGTTCCTGACCGCTGTCACCGCAGCCGGCTATCGGTCATCGGTGGCGCCGGTTCCGCTCAACATCGCCGATGGCCGCCGGATGGGTCCCGGCGCGGTATTCCTCGAGCCGGTGCTGCATCGGCCCAACCTCACCGTGCTGACCGGGATTCGGGTCACCGGGGTGCGATTCAGCGGCGCGCGTGCGGTGGGCGTCGATGCCACCGGCAGCGATGGCCCGGTGGCGATCGAGGCTGACCAGGTGGTGCTGTCCGCCGGTGCCATCGCCACGGCGCAACTGCTGATGCTGTCCGGAATCGGCCCGGCGGAGCAGTTGGCGGCATTGGGGATCGCAACGCGGGCCGACCTGCCGGTCGGCCTGAACTGCTGGGATCACCCGGAGTGGGTGATGTCCACCGGCTGGCCATCTGTCGCCGAACGGCCTGTCCTGGAGGTGGTGTTGGGCGATCAGGATCTCGAAATCCGTCCCTACACAACCGGATTCGGTTCCGCGACCACCGGGATCGGGGTGGCGCTGATGCGGCCGCAGGCGCGCGGCCGGGTGTCACTGACAGCCGCCGACCCGGCAGCGCCCCCCCTTCTTCAGCACCGCTATGACAGCGAGCCTGCCGATATCGCGGCGCTTCGCCGCGGCTGCGAGCTCGTCGCCGAGATCATTGGTGACGGGACGGTACTCGGAGAGCCGGCCTGGTCCACATCGCAGCACCTGTCCGGAACCGCGCCGATGGGGGACGACCGGCATGCGGTCGTCGACCCGCACTGCCGGGTCCGCGGCATCGACAATCTCTGGGTAGTCGACGGGTCGGTGATACCCACGCCACTGAGCAGGGGGCCGCACGCCACGATCGCGATGATCGGGCATCGCGCGGCGGGATTTATCCAGCCGTTTCTCTAGTCCTTGAGCTCGACCCGGATCGGCAGGTGTTTGAGACCGCCGACGAAGGTCGTCGCCATGGTCTCGGCATCACCTGCGAGCTGGATCGACTTGATCCGAGGAATCAGCTCGGAAAAGAAGCTGTGCATCTCCATCCGGGCCAATGAAGCGCCGAGGCAGAAGTGCACGCCGTAGCCAAAGGACAGGTGTTTGTTGGGATCGCGGCCGACGTCGAATTTCATCGGATCGGTGAACACGTCCTCGTCGCGGTTGGCCGAGACGTAGCTCAACATCACCGATTCGCCCTTGGCGATCCGGACGCCGCGGATCTCGGTGTCGGACTGGGCGGTCCGCATGAATTCCTTGACCGGGGTGACCCAGCGGATCATTTCCTCGACCGCGGTGCCCATCAGTGACGGATCGGCCTGCAGGCGGGCCAGCTGGTCGGGATGTTCCAGCAGTGCCAGCAGGCCGCCGGCGATCCCGGCGCTGGTGGTGTCATGGCCGGCACTTGCGGTGATCACGTAGTAGGACAGCGTGTCCATGTCCGAGAGAGGCTCACCATTGATCTTCGCGTTGGCGATCGCCGAGGACAGATCCTCGGTCGGGTGCTCGCGACGGGCGGCGGTCAAGGCCGAAAAGTACATGAAGAAGTCCAGTAGAACTGCCTGGATGTCCTCGACGCTGTTGCCGCGCTGCAACTCGGAATCGTCGCCGCCGAACATTTCCTGGGTCAGCTTGAGCATGCGCGGGAAGTCCGACTCCGGCAGGCCCAGCAGGGTGAGGATCACGTACAGCGGGTAGTTGACCGCGATCTGTTGGGCGAAGTCCAACTCAGGGCCGTTCTCGGCCATCTTGTCGACCCAGATCTTGGACAGCTCGTCGCAGCGGGCCTTGAGCGCCTTGAGCACCTTGGGCCGGAACCAGTCCGCGCCGATTTTGCGGACGTCGCGATGATGCGGGTCGTCCATGTGGATCAGAGTGCGCAGGCCGATACCCGCCTCGATGTCACGCAGGAAGGCGTCGTCGGCGTCGGCGACGGCAAGTAGCGGCCGCGGGAAGTTGGTGAACAGGTCGTTGTCCCGCTCGATATCCATGATGTCGGCGTGCTTGGTGATCGCCCAGAACGGCCGGTACGGCGGAACGTCCACCCAGGAAACCGGGGCGGCGTTGCGCAGGTGCGCCAGCGACTCGTGCAGCGTCTTCTCATCGGTGAAGGCCTGCGGAGTGGCCAGCACCCGCCCGGCGGGGTCGTTGATCCTGTGGTCGGTCGATGCGCTCATGACTCTCCTGGTGCCTCATTTGACGCGTGTCAGGTTTCAGTGTGCGTGATGATCGCCGCAAGCGTAAGGGGATTTGGGCCCACGTCGTCTCCGCGGACGCCGCGTAGGCTCGGATCCCGTGATCCGGCACCTGGCAGCACTGCTGGTCCTGGTGCTGGCGCTGACCGGTTGCGGGCCCTTGGCCCCGCCCGTCGCAACCCCCGGCCCCGCAGTCGTGATGACGTCCGCCGGACCGGTCCGGGGTACCCAGGAGGCCGGATTCCGGCTTTTCCAGGGTGTTCCGTATGCCGCGGCGCCGCGCTGGCAGCCGCCGGTCGCGCCGGTCCCCTGGACGGCCGTGCGCGATGCCGTCAGCCCCGGGCCGCGATGCATCCAGGATGTGCGCATCGACCCCGATTACGGACTGCGGACCAGTGAGGACTGCCTCAACCTCACGGTCTGGACCCCCGACGGCGCCACCCCGCGGACACCGCGGCCGGTGATGGTCTGGATCCACGGCGGCGGCTTCCTCAACGGCAGTTCCGATATCTATAACTCCCGCTCGCTGGCCACTCGCGGCGACATCGTCATCGTCACGATCAACTACCGGCTCGGCGCGCTCGGGTTCCTGGCCCACCCGGCACTGGCCAGACCCGGCGATGATCCGGGTAATTACGGCCTGGCCGATCAGCAGGCCGCCCTGCGCTGGGTGCACGCCAATATCGCTGGTTTCGGTGGCGACCCGGACAAGGTCACCATCGCGGGGGAGTCGGCCGGCGCGATGTCGGTGTGCAACCACCTGGTTGCGCCGGAGTCGGCAGGTTTGTTCCGCGCGGCCATCATGCAGAGCGGACCCTGTCAGGCCCAGGCCGACCTGGCCGCCGGGGAACGGATCAGCATCGACTACGCGGCCAAGCTCGGCTGTCGAGCCGCCGCCAGCGCCGGCAAATGTCTGCTCTCGCTGCCGGCGGATCGGATGCCCGACGGGCCCACCTACTTCCGCATTGGCAGCACCAACCTGCTCAGCGGGCCGCTCACCGGCACCCGGCGCCTTCCGGTCGCACCACCCTCGGTGGCCTCTGTTGCACCGACCGCCAGGGTGCCGGTGCTGATCGGCAGCACCGCGGACGAGTTCACCCTCTTTGTGGCGCTCACTTATCTGCGCGAGCGCCGTATCGCCGCCTACTCGACGCTGTTGCGTGAAGCGTTCGGAACCCAGGCAACGGCCGTTGCCGCGCATTACCCGCTGAGTCGCTACGACGGCAGCGCCGGTCTGGCTTACGCCGCCGCAGTCACCGACGGGGTGTTCGCCTGTCCGATCAACGCCATGGCCAACGGCCTGGCCCGTCGTGCGCAGGTCTACGCCTATGAGTTCAACGATCGTCACGCCCCTGTCCCGGAACCGTTGCGCCACACGCCTTTTGCGGCCGGCGCCGGTCACGCGCTGGAGTTGCGCTATCTGTTCCAGATGGGTGGAGCGCCACCGCTGTCGGTGCCGCAGCAAGAACTGTCCGACCAGATGGTCGCCTACTGGAGTCGATTCGTCACAACGGGCGCTCCCCAGGTTGCCGGCCTTCCTGACTGGCCTGCCCTCGACCCCGACCGACCGGAAGTGATGTCTCTGCAGACCGGCGGGCCTTCGCTGACAACCGATTTCGCCGCCCGTCACCAATGCGGGTTCTGGGGATCGCTGGGCTAGCTGATCTGGCGACCCTTCGCCAGATCCGGTGCGGCACGTCCCGCAATCAGCGGCAGATCCAGGTAGGTCTTGATACCCGGCCCGGCAGCGCAGACATCAGGGATTGCGCTCACGCAGTGGTTGGCGGTGGACACCACTCCCGGGTTGCGGATCAGGCCCTCGGCCACCGACTCCGGTTGCAGTCCCTTGAAGGTCAGCGACACCGTCGGGTCGCCGGTGATCTCCACCTCGAAGCGCTCGCCCAATTCGCCCAGGGTCCACGGCGGATCAAGTTCGACCTCGCACATCAACCAGTTGACGGCGGCGGTGACAACCGGTCGGTCGTCGACGATGGCCTCCCAGCGGAAGCGGCGGGCGGCCACCGTGCCGGGCTCCATCGGCACGATCAGCTCATCGGAGCCGTTGACGGCGACCGCGACCTCCTGGGTGGAACGGATACGCGGCTCGCAGTCGAAACCCAGCCGGTCGGTCACCATCCGGACCGATTGTTTGAAGCCGGCTTCGAGCAACACCGCCATCGGCCCGTTCATCGCCTGCTCGGGGGTCAATCCGAAGCCCATCACCTCGCGCACCACCATCGGGGCGTTGTACGTGCGCAGGTCGGAGAACTCCTCGGCACGTACATGGGTGATCGCCGAGGACAGCGACGACACCATGAGCGGGAAGCGTTCGGTGATACCGCCGGGATGGATTCCCGAACCGTGCAGGGTCACGTTTCCGGCAAGGCAGGCCTCCTCGATGGCCGCCACGGCCGGGCTCTGCCGATCCGGGTAGACCCAGCCGACCGGGGTGACGATGTTCTTGCCGGACCGGAGAATCCGCATCACCACCTGGTCGTCGGGCAGCAGGGGGGAATACATGACGCAATCGGCGTCAGTGTCCAGCAGCGCCTCGATATCGTTGGTCGCCTTCACGCCCACCGGGTCCTCACCGGCGAGTTCGCCGGCGTCGCGGCCCTCCTTATCGGCGCCGTGCACCCAGCATCCGACCAGTTCTAGCTCGGGGTGCCGGAGAATGCCTTGGATGGCGGCTTTTCCCACGCCGCCGGTGGCCCACTGAATAACTCGGTACATGAGCGCACGGTATGCGCCGGCACGGCACCCGGATCGCGGTTTCCCAGTAATGCCCGCTCGCTCAGCGAACGCGGACACCCACCGGTGCCCGGTCGTCGTCGAAGCGGGATTTGGCTCACGCATCGCCATGGGGCATACTGTTCAGGTTGCCTTGAGCCGGGTCCTCGACCTTGAGCGCATGGCATGCGACCAGCGCCGACACCGGCGCGTCCGGTCTCCACCTCGGCAGCGGGTTTTCTCGCTGAGGAGGCTGCGTGCGGGTGACACACCCGAGCGCGGGGGTCGGTGTACCACGACAGGTAAACAGCGGCGGCGGAAGCCAGCGTCCGGGGAGTTGTGCGGGCGAGCACCAGCAGGAGAAAGTAGGAGAAGCGTGGCGGGACAAAAGATCCGCATCAGGCTCAAGGCCTACGACCATGAGGCTATCGATGCCTCGGCGCGAAAGATCGTGGAGACGGTTACCCGTACCGGCGCCAGTGTGGTCGGACCTGTGCCGCTGCCCACCGAGAAGAACATCTACTGCGTCATCCGGTCCCCGCACAAGTACAAGGACTCGCGGGAGCACTTCGAAATGCGCACCCACAAGCGACTCATCGACATCCTCGACCCGACGCCGAAGACGGTTGACGCGCTGATGCGCATCGACCTGCCGGCCAGCGTCGACGTGAATATCCAGTAGGGGTCTGCGAACACCATGGCACGCAAAGGAATCCTCGGTACGAAGCTGGGTATGACCCAGGTCTTCGACGAGAACAATCGCGTCGTTCCGGTGACGGTCGTCAAGGCCGGCCCGAATGTCGTGACCCGCATCCGCACCCCGGAGCTGGACGGCTACAGCGCAGTGCAGCTCGCCTACGGCGAGATCAGCCCGCGCAAGGTCACCAAGCCGGTCACCGGTCAGTACGCCGCCGCCGGGGTCAACCCGCGTCGGCATCTCGCCGAGCTGCGTCTGGACGACGAGGCCGCAGCCGCCGATTACCAGGTCGGCCAGGAGCTGACCGCCGATATCTTTGCGGCGGGCAGCTACGTCGACGTGACCGGCACCTCCAAGGGCAAAGGTTTCGCCGGCACCATGAAGCGTCACGGCTTCAGTGGCCAGGGGGCGGCGCACGGCGCCCAGGCAGTCCATCGTCGGCCGGGTTCCATCGGCGGCTGCTCCACCCCGGGCCGCGTCTTCAAAGGCACCCGGATGTCTGGACGGATGGGCGGCGAGCGGGTCACCACTCAGAGCCTGCTGGTCCACAAGGTGGACGCCGAGAATGGCGTGCTGTTGATCAAGGGTGCGGTCCCCGGCCGCACCGGCGGCCTGGTAATGGTTCGCACTTCCGTCAAACGAGGTGAGAAGTAATGGCGTCCAAGAAAATTGACGTTCACAGCCCGGATGGCAAGAAGAGCGGCAGCGTTGAGCTGCCCGCCGCCTTGTTCGACGCCGAGCCGAACATTCCGCTGATGCACCAGGTGGTCAACGCGCAGCTGGCCGCGGCCCGTCAGGGCACCCACGCGACCAAGACACGTGCGCTGGTCTCCGGCGGCGGCAAGAAGCCGTTCCGCCAGAAGGGCACCGGCCGTGCCCGCCAGGGCTCGAGCCGCGCGCCGCAGTACAAGGGCGGCGGCACGGTGCATGGCCCGCAGCCGCGCGACTACAGCCAGCGCACTCCGAAGAAGATGATCGCCGCTGCGCTGCGCAGTGCACTGAGTGACCGGGCTCGCAACGACCGGATCCACGCGGTGACCGAGATCATCAGCGGTCAGGCTCCGTCGACCAAGAGCGCCAAGGCGTTCCTGGGCACGCTGACCGACCGGAGCAGGGTGCTCATCGTGATCGGCCGCACCGATGAGGTGGGCGCCAAGAGCGTTCGGAACCTGCCCGGCGTGCACGTGATTTCACCGGACCAGCTCAACACCTACGACGTTCTCAAGGCTGACGACGTGGTGTTCAGCGTGGAGGCGCTCAATGCCTACATCGAGCACTCGTCGGATTCAAAGACGGCTAAGCATGAGGTGTCGGCCTGATGGCTACCGTGACTGACCCCCGCGACATCATCCTGGCGCCGGTCATCTCCGAGAAGTCCTACGGACTGATCGAGGACAACGTCTACACGTTCATCGTTCACCCGGACTCGAACAAGACCCAGATCAAGATCGCCATCGAGAAGATCTTCGCGGTCAAGGTGGATTCGGTGAACACCGCCAACCGCAAGGGCAAGCGCAAGCGCACCCGCTACGGATTCGGCCGGCGCAAGTCCACCAAACGCGCCATCGTGACCCTGGCTGCCGACAGCAAGCCGATCGACATCTTCGGAGCGCCGGCGTAAGCCGGGCCGTCAGGACTCAAGGAAACTTCACCATGGGAATTCGCAAGTACAAGCCGACGACCCCCGGTCGCCGCGGTGCCAGCGTGTCCGATTTCGCTGAGATCACCCGTTCGACGCCGGAGAAGTCACTGCTCCGTCCGCTGCACGGGACCGGCGGTCGTAACGCGCACGGCCGAATCACAACCCGGCAC
>NZ_JBPCSX010000201.1:0-4517 GCF_051006775.1 Mycobacterium sp. | reverse complement strand
TGTATGCCACAGCTCTCGACACCCTGGTCGCGATGCCGCGGCGGCCGTTCGCGTGGCAGGAATTTCTTCTGCAGTGTTGGTTCATCGCGAGGGTCTCATTGGTCCCGGCGCTGCTGTTGGCACTGCCGTTCACAGTGCTCTCAGCGTTCACACTTAATGTGCTGCTGCTGGACTTCGGCGCGGGCGACGGCGCAGGAACCGGAGCAGCCCTGGTGATGACCCAGATCGGTCCGGTGGTGACCGTGCTGGTGGTCGCCGGCGCCGGCGCGACCGCGATATGCGCCGAGCTCGGTGCCCGCACGATCCGGGACGAGTTGGACGCGCTCCGGGTGATGGGTTTTGACCCGATACAGATGCTGGTTGTTCCCCGGGTGCTTGCGGCCGCCGTCGTAGCCCTCCTGCTCTCCGCGGTGGTGTCGCTGGCAACACTCGCCGGCGCGTTCGCCTTCTCGGTATTCGTCCAGAACATCACGCCCGGCGCGTTCGTTTCGGGATTGACCCTGCTCACCGGACCCAAAGAGATATTCGTGGTGTTCCTCAAGGCGGCCCTCTTCGGTCTGTCAGCCGGACTGATCGGCTGCTACAAGGGAATCTCGGTCGGCGGTGGCCCTGCAGGAGTGGGCAACGCCGTCAACGAGACAGTGGTCTACTCGTTCCTCGCGCTCTTCGTGATCAACCTCATCGTGACGGCGGGGCAGTACGGCATATGACGAGCTACCAGACGGCGGTTGCCAGCAGGTCGATGCCCAGAACCCGGCGCACCTTCGGGAAATTCGCCAACGGTTGGAATCGTCTAGGACTCCAGACGCAGTTCTACGGGAAGACGATCGGATCGATCGGCTTTGCCGTGACGCGTTACTGGCAGGAGATTGTTCGGTTGATCGCACAGATGAGTCTGGGTGTCGGCGCTCTGGCCCTGATCGGCGGCACCGTGGTCGTGGTCGCATTTCTGACCTTCACGACGGGCGCTTTGATCGCGGTTCAGGGCTACAACCAACTCGCCGGCGTGGGAGTTGAAGCACTCACCGGCTTCGTTTCGGCGTATGTGAACGTGCGCATCATTGCTCCGGTCACCGCTGGTTTCGCGCTAGCCGCAACAATCGGTGCGGGCGCCACCGCGCAATTGGGCGCGATGCGCATCGCTGAGGAGATCGATGCTCTCGAGGTGATCGGTATCCGGACAGTGGCCTACCTTGCTTCGACACGACTGGTGACGGGAATCATTGTCGTCATTCCGCTGTACTGCATCGCTGCGCTCATGTCGTTCGCCGCAGCCAGACTCGGCACCCTGGTCCTCTACGGACAGTCCAGCGGTGTCTACGACCACTATTTCGACACCTTTCTCATACCGACGGACCTGCTGTGGTCCTTCGCCCAGACCATCGTGATGGCTGCCGTCATCATGTTGATTCACACGTACTACGGCTATACCGCCTCCGGCGGCCCAGCCGGTGTCGGGGAAGCGGTTGGCCGCGCGGTGCGCGCGTCTCTGGTGTCGGCGATCGTGGTCTGTCTGGCAATGTCGCTCGCGGTGTACGGGCAATCCGGCAACTTCCACTTGGCCTCGTAGCACCATGCGAAAAACAGGACGTCAGCAAGGGCTCCACCCGGCGTGGTGGACCGCGATTCTGGTCGCCATTGTGGCCGTGGTCATGATTGCGACCGCCGTGTTCTACACGGGTGCATGGAAATCCTATGTGCCGGTGACGGTGACCTCGCAACGCTCGGGCTTGATCATGGACCCCGGCGCAAAGGTCATGATGAACGGAGTCCAGGTAGGCCAGGTCACCGGAATCTCGAACGAATCGAAGACCGTCGCGCTCAAACTCGACATCGCTTCCGATCAGGCTCGATACATACCGCGAAACGTGGGCGCGCAGATTCGGGCGACGACGGCATTCGGCGCCAAGTTCGTCGACCTGATCTATCCCCAGAATCCGAGCTCTCAGACGCTCACCGCTGGAACCGTGTTGAGCTCGCGTAATACCACCACTGAGGTCAACACCGTTTTTGAAAATCTGGTCGGCCTGCTCAAGCAGATCGATCCGGCCAAGCTGAACTCCACACTGACCGCCCTCTCCGAGGGTTTCCGAGGTCAGGGCGAACGCATCGGCGAAGCAATCACCGGCGCCAATCAGGCTCTGCTGGAAATCAATCCGCGCTCAGAAACCCTGCGCGCCGATTGGCGATCACTCAAGGCCGCCAGTGATGCGTTCGGTTCCGCCGCCGGCGACATCACGGCTGTGCTCGATGCGGCCAGCACCACCAGCGCGACGATATCCAGCCAGGCTTCAGCTCTTGATGCACTGCTGTTGAATCTCATCGGCTTCGCGCAGACCGGGACCAACACCCTGGCGCCGAACGAGCGCAGGCTTATTGATGCGGTGAATGTCCTCAGTCCAACCACCGGTCTGCTGCGCACCTACGACCCCGTCCTGACCTGCACCCTGGTGGGTGCGCAGTGGTGGCTGAACGAGGGTGGCGGATTGAAGTCCATTGGTGGAAACGGCTACAGCTTCGTCGCAGATGCGGCCGTCATCCCCGGCAATGACAAATACAATTTCCCGGATAATCTTCCGATCGTGGCCGCCAAGGGAGGCCCCGGCGGTAAGCCGAGTTGCGGATCGCTCCCGGACGCATCCAAGATGTTCCCGGTTCGCCAGTTGATCACCAACACCGGCTGGGGCACCGGCTTGGACATCCGTCCCAACCCCGGTATTGCCGCCGAGTACTGCTACGCGGACTACCTGCCGGTGACCCGAGGTATCCCTCAGCCGCCGAGCCTGCGGCACTGCCTTCCCGGGCCGGCGCCCGGACCGGTGACCGCGCCGGGCATGCCGCCCTATGGCGCGGCCCTGTACGGCCCCGGCGGCGTTCCGCTGTGGCCCGGTATCCCGCCGGCCGGCACACCCCCGCCGGTAACCGTGCCCGGTACGCCGGTCGCGCCCAACAACATGCCGAACCCACCCGCGGTTATCGGCGCGCCGCCTCCGCCTTCGGTACCGCCCGCCGCGGCGGCCCCGCTGCCCGAGCCGTCGGGACCGGCAGGGTGATGACGGCAAGGAGAGTTGATCAGTGAAGCGCAATGTGATCGCGGCCGCTTGGCGGTTCGCCGTGTTCGCGGCTGTGTGCCTGGTCGGGGGGTTTGCCCTGCTGTCGATATTCGCTCAGTTCCGGTTCGGGCAGGAAACTCCCTACCGGGCGCGCTTCACCAATATCAGTGGACTCACGACGGGCGACTTCGTCCGGATCGCGGGTGTGGAAGTCGGCAAGGTGAAGAAGATCACTTTCGAGCCCGACGCCACCCTCACCGTCGATTTCGGTACGGAGAAGTCCGTCGTGCTCACCGAGGGGAGTCGCGCAATCATCCGGTACGACAACCTCATCGGCGATCGCTACCTGGCGTTGGAAGATGGGGCCGGCGGCACTAAGACCCTGGCCGCCGGCGGCACCATTCCGCTGGATCGCACCCAACCAGCCCTCGACCTCGACGCTTTGATCGGCGGATTCCGTCCGCTGTTCCGGGCCTTGAGCCCCGAGCAGGTCAATGATTTGTCCGGACAATTGATTTCAGCCTTCCAAGGCCAGGGCCCCACGATCACATCGTTTCTGGCCCGCACGTCTTCCGTCACCAACACCCTGGCCGATCGCGATCAGCTGATCGGCAGTGTCATCACCAACCTCAACACGGTGCTTGCGACGATCGATAACCAGAGCGGGCAGTTCGACAAGGCCGTCACATCCCTGTCGCAACTCGTGGACGGACTGGCACAGCGGCGATCGGAAATCAGCACCGCCGTCGCTTACACCAACGCAGCATCGCGGACATTCGTTGACCTGCTGTCGCAGGCGCGTCCGCCACTGCAGCAGATCGTTCAGGAGAACGACAGGGCCTCCGGCAGCATCCTTCTCGATCACGAGTACTTCGATGATCTGCTCGGGGCACTGCCGGAGAAGTACAAGGTGCTCGGGCGGCAGGGGCTCTACGGCGATTACTTCAGCTTCTACCAGTGCGACTTGGGACTGAAGATCAACGGGAAGGGCGGTCAGCCGATGTACATCAAGATTGCCGGCCAGCCCACGGGTCGGTGCCAGCCGAAATGAAGCCATTCTTGGATCGAAACCCAATCCCCATCGCTGTGGCGGGGCTCGCCCTGACCGCGGTCGCTGTAGTGATCGCACTGGGGTACAAGAGCTTTCCCTTGATCAACACCCAACGGCACTACTCCGCGTATTTCACCGAGGCCGGCGGATTGGCGGCCGGCGCTGCGGTTCAGGTCTCGGGAAACAAGATGGGACAGGTCTCAGACGTCGCCCTTGACGGCTCGCGAGTACGGGTCGACTTCACCCTCGACAAGGCGGCTCGTCTGGGCGACCTAACCGAAGCGGCGATCAAGACCAGGAGCCTCCTCGGTACGAGGACGCTGGAGGTGACGCCCCGTGGTAGCGGTAGCTTGGAGGGTGCCATTCCACTGGAACGGACCATCCCGCCGTACCAGCTCACCGACGCCGTGGGT
>NZ_JBPCSX010000200.1:0-5375 GCF_051006775.1 Mycobacterium sp. | reverse complement strand
CGCCAGTACGCCGCGGAACTCCGGGTCAGCTTGAACGCCGGAATGTACTTGGTGGTCGGGCAGTGCGGCCCGCGGCACAGGTCGCCCCAGACCCGTTCGCGGGTGCGGGGATTGAGGTTGTCGTAGGCGGTCAGTTCGTCGCCGCCAACCTCCATGATGTCGGCGTCACCAGACTTGTCGTCGACCAGTTCGAGCTTGTAAGGCTCCCCGGCCAACTCGGCACGGGCCTGATCCTTGGACTCATACACCCGCCGGGAGAACAGCTGACCCTCTTTGACGATGGCCTTCATCCGCTTCTCCAGCGCCTCGAGGTCATCGGGGGTGAACGCCTGCGGCACATCGAAGTCGTAGTAGAAACCGTCGGTGATCGGCGGTCCGATACCGAGCTTGGCCGTCGGGAACCGCTCCTGGACGGCCTGGGCAAGCACGTGGGCCGCAGAGTGCCGGATGACGCTGCGTCCCTCGTCGGTGTCGGCGGCGACCGGGGTCACCTCGGCATCGGCGTCGGGAACCCAGCTCAGATCGCGCAACTGACCGTCGGCGTCCTTGACCACGACGATCGCATCCGGCTCGCCGCGGCTGGGCAGCCCGGCATCGCGCACGGCAGCCCCGGCGGTGGTCCCGGCGGCAACCCGGATGACGGTCGCCGGTGCGGGGCTAACGGGGGTGCTCATCGTGGTCTCTTTCAGCGGGCGGTCAGATCGCGACAATGCTATCGGCAGACCTGATCAGGGCCTCATCAGATGGCAGGGTGGTCCCATGAAGCTCAGCTGCCTGGCCGCGCAATCGTTGACGTATGAGGAGGTCGGCGCGACGCGGGGTGCGATGCCGCCAGGCTACCGGCACGTTGTTGCCGGCAGACGGATCGGCACCGGGCGCGCCCGCTTCGAGCAGGCCGCAACTGCAGTGCTGCATTACGGGATGCTGCGCGGAGCCGGGGTTCGGGTACAGGCCACCACCGAGGCCGCCGAACCCGGTGCCGACGTGCTGGGGCGGCTGGGACCGTTCTTCGCGCCGTGCCGGGTGGTCTACGTCCTCGACGAACCGAACCGCCGCGGTTTCGCCTACGGAAGCCTGCCGGGGCATGCGGTCCGGGGCGAGGAGATGTTCGCCGTTCGCTACGACCCCGCCGACGACGGCGTCTACGCGGAGGTGGCCGCGTTCTCCCGGCCCGCGACCTGGTGGAGCCGGCTCGGTTCACCCGTGCTCGCGCTGGCGCAGAAGGTGGTGACGCGCCGCTATCTCGACGCGGTGTGACACCGGACCGGGCAGCCGGCCGTGGTTACATTCAAGCCGGGTTCTCGGAAGGACAGCACATGGGACTTCGTGGTGAGGCGGCGATCGTCGGCTTTGTCGAACTGCCCGCCACCCGCCGGCCCACCGGGCCGCCGGAGTTCACCATCGAACAGTGGGCGCGACTGGCTGCGGCCGCGTGTCAGGACGCCGGACTGCCGCCCTCCGAGGTCGACGGCATCTGCACCGGCCATCTCCAGGAGTCCCAGATTTTCGTGCCGTCGACGATCATCGAATACCTCGGTATCAGAGCCAATTTCGCCGAAATGGTCGATCTGGGCGGGGCCAGCGCGGCGGCGATGGTGTGGCGGGCGGCCGCGGCGATCGAGTTGGGTCAGTGCAACGCGGTGCTGTGTGTGGTGCCGGGCACGCCGCTGACGCCGATGACCGAGAAGCGACCGCCGGACTTCGGCGACATGCTGCACTTCGGCGCGTCGAGCAACCGTTACGGCTCACCGCAGGCCGAGTTCGAGATTCCGTACGGCAATCTGGGACAGAACGGCCCGTACGGTCAGGTGGCCACCCTCTACGGCGCTACCTACGGCTATGACGAGCGGGCGATCGCCAAGATCGCCGTCGATCAGCGGGTCAACGCCAACCACACTCCCGGGGCGATTTTCCGCGACACCCCGATCACCGTCGACGACGTGGTCAACAGCCCGATGATCGCCTCGCCGCTGCACATGCTGGAGATCGTGATGCCGGTGATGGGGGGTGCCGGAGTGCTGGTGACAAGTGCCGACCTCGCCCGCCGGTCGCGACGACGACCCGTGTGGGTCAAGGGATTCGGCGAACGGGTGCCCTACAAGATGCCGACATACGCCGAGGATCTACTGCAGACGCCGATGATCAAGGCGGCGCACTCGGCGTTCTCGATGGCCGGTCTGACACCGGCCGATATGGACATGGCATCGATCTACGACTGCTACACCATCACAACGCTGCTCAGCCTCGAAGACGCCGGGTTCTGCGAGAAAGGCACTGGTATGCGGTTCGTCGCCGACCATGATCTGACCTTCCGCGGCGACTTCCCGATGAATACGGCCGGTGGACAACTGGGATACGGGCAGGCCGGTCTGGCCGGCGGTATGCATCACGTGTGCGACGCCACCCGCCAGATCATGGGCCGGGCCGGGGATACCCAGGTTTCCGACTGCAACCGGGCGTTTGTCTCCGGTAACGGCGGGATCCTCTCCGAACAGACCACTCTGGTACTGGAAGGTGCCTGATATGAGCGCCTTCAGTCGGCCGATGCCGATCCCGACGCCCACCACCAAGCCGTTCTGGGATGCGCTCGCGGAGCACAAGATTCGTATCCAATACTCACCGTCGTCGGGACGCTACGTGTTCTACCCCCGGGTGCTCGCTCCGGGCACCCTCGCCGACGATCTTCAGTGGCGGGAGATTTCGGGAGCTGGGACGCTCTACACGTTCACGGTGGCCTACCGTGCGGTGGCACCGCATTTCGCCGAGCATGTGCCGCAGTTATTAGCCGTCGTGCAGTGGGATGAGGGACCGCGATTCGCCACCGAGATCGTCAACGCCGAACCCGCCCAACTCACAGTAGGCATGCGGGTGTATCCGGTTTTTCTGGACTGTCCCGATGATCGGGTCACGCTGCTGCAGTACCAGCCGGCCTGAACCCGTCAACGGTTCTAATGGGGCAGCGGTAATCCGGCGCCGACCGCGATGACTCCGGCAAGTGCAGCGGCCAGCAATGTGATCACCACGCCGCGGCGAGCGACGAGCAATACCACAGCCGCGAGGGCCAACACGACGTACTGCCACGGTTGAGTCAGGGTGCGTGCGAGTGCGACCGCTGAACCCCCGATGGCCCCGATTGCCGATGGACCCGCCCCGTCGAGGAACCTCCGGACGCCGGGACTGGCGCGGAGCCGGTCGAAATATGGAGCACCGATCAGTACGAATGCGAAGGAGGGACTGAATGCCACGACAGCAGCCAGCACACCCCCGAATAAACCGGCCGCTGCGTAGCCGACCACAGCGACGGTGTGGACCACCGGGCCGGGAGTGATCTGGCCCAGTGCGACAGCGTTGAGGAACTGGCCGCCGGTCATCCAGCCATGGACGTTGACGGCATCGTTCTGCATCAGCGGGACGATGACGAACCCGCCTCCGTAGGAGAGCGCACCAACTTTGATCGCCACCCAGGTCAGTGAAGACAACGTTCCAAGAGACAAAGATCCCAGTGCCAACAGCGGTATCGGCGCGATCGACAGCGAAGTGGCACCGGATCTGGACGGCCGCATCGCGACTTCGATCGCCCCGCAGGCGAGCAGGATCACGACCAACCACGGTCCGATCGTGGCGGCCGCAACGACTCCGGCGAGCAGGTACCCCGCCCACCGGAATCGGTAGGCCCGCCCACCTTCGCGCGCCCGCGCCCAACTGGACGGCAGCAATCCGGCTGCAGCATGCACCGCCACTGCGGCCACCGCCGCGCCGGCGCCTGCCCCTGCGGCCAGGACGGCCCGTGGCGGGGAGTTCTGCAGGAACAGGGCGGCCAACGCGAGGATGAGGATGAGTCCGGGGAGGACGAACGCCGCGCCGCCAATGACAGCGCCGGTCCGTCCCCGCACGCGCCAGGCGCATAGGACCGCCAGTTGGGTCGAGGCGGGTCCGGGCAGCAGGTTGCACGCCACGACGGCGTCCTCGAACTCCGCCGGCGATATCCATTTACGGCGCCCGACGCACAGATCACGAAGCAGTCTGATGTGTGTCGGAGGCCCCCCAAACCCCAGGCAGCCGATGCGGCCCCATTCCAGCAGGATTGCGATCAGGCCGGGTCGGGGTCGTGGATTCGCGCCGCCATCCTCCCCGCCCATCACTACAGAATAGGAATATTCGTGCCGCAATCACGGTGATCACGGCCCACATGTGCACCCGACGTTCACGTCGCGTTCATGGTCCGGTTCTGCGATAGCGCCTAACGCCTTCCTAGCATCAAGACATGCGGTCTGCCTATGGTGAGCAACTCGCGGCGCTAACCGACGAGTTGGCTGAGGTGTGCCGACTGGTGGGCGCCGCGATGGAGCGCGCCACCCACGCCCTACTGCACGCCGATCTGAGCGGCGCAGAGGATGTCATCGGCGGTCACGAGAAGATTTTCACCGCCGGCGCCAGGGTCGAGGAGGCCGGCCTCAATCTCCTGACGGCACAGACCTTGGTTGCGCGGGATCTGCGCGCGGTCATCTCCTCGATTCAGATCGTCGCCGATCTCGAACGGATGAGCGCGCTCGCTCTCCACGTCGCCGAGATCACCCGACTGCGCCATCCGCAGCCCGTCCTGCCTGATGACGTCAGCGGCTATTTTGCCGAGATGGGACGAACCGCTGTCGATTTGGGCGGTAAGGCCTCTCATGTCATCCAGTCAAGTGACCTCGGCATGGCCAGATACATCCGGGATGCAGACGATGCGATGGATGACATCCACCGCCACCTGTTCACCGTGCTGATGGACCGGGAATGGCACCACGGGACCACCGCAGCGGTGGACGTGACTCTGCTGAGCCGCTACTACGAGCGATTCGCCGATCATGCTGTGGAAATCTCGCGGCGCATCATCTTCCAGGCCACCGGCCAAAGCCAGAGTGGCGAGTGGACGGTTGCGACCAAACTCACGCCACGGTCGGCGGGCTTTGACAGCGTGTCGCCGGCACAGGGCGATCCCCGCGCGTCAATTCGTTAGCTCCGCCACACGTTCGTGTTGGGTCAGGCACGCACCGTTGACATACCGCCGTCCAAGCCCATGACCTGACCGGTGATCCAGCCGCTGTCCGGGGACAGCAGGAACCGCGCCAGGGCCGCGGCGTCTCCGGTGGTTCCGACCCGCTTGAGCGGGTAGCGCGCTGCCATGGCCTCGCGCTTGTCCGCAGTGCCGAGCATCCGTTCGACCAACGGGGTGTCCACCAGAGCCGGGGCGATTGCGTTGACCCGCACCTTGGGGGCCCATTCCGCGGCCAGCGAGCGCACGAGCCCCTCGACCGCCCCCTTGGCCGCGGCGACTGAGGAGTGCATCGGCATACCCTGACCCACCGCGACCGTGCTGAACAGCACCACGC
>NZ_JBPCSX010000199.1:0-3401 GCF_051006775.1 Mycobacterium sp. | reverse complement strand
ACCACCCAACCACCGCCGCCGCCGCCGACGTCCTCGCCGCCCGCCGCGCCACGCCAGGTGACCTATTCGGTAACCGGAACCAAGGCGCCGGGGGACATCATCACGATCACCTACGTTGACGCCTCCGGGCGCCGGCGCACCCAGCGCAATGTTTACATCCCCTGGTCGCTGACCGTCACGCCGATTTCGCAGTCTGACGTGGGCTCAGTTCAGGCCTCAAGTTTGTTCCTGGTCAGCAGGCTCAACTGCGCCATCACCACAAGCGACGGGACGGTGCTCTCATCGAATCAAAACAACGCCGCACAGACGAGCTGCTGATGGCGGGCTCCTCCGAACCGGTATCGCCGGACGCGCGCTCGCCCGAGACCACCGACCGGCTGATGGTTGGTGTCTGCGGGGCCATCTGGCTGGTCCTGCTGGCGGTCAGCTCGATCGCGACCGTGGCGCTGGTCCAACTGGGCCGGGGGCGCGAGCGGACCGGTGCGGAGTCGGACTCGTCCTGGCTGCTCTATACGGTCATCGTGATCTCGGCGCTGGTCATCGTCGGGGCGATTCCACTGTTGCTCCGGGCCCGGCGCACCGCGATGGCCCAATCGGGCGTCTCCGGCGATTCTGGGGCCACTCAGGGCGCTGAGAGCCCGGAGCCGCCGCTGGAGGAGCCGCCGCGGCCGGTGGATGCCCCCACGGAGAAGCTGAGGGTGTTCGGTGCGGCTGTGGACCCGTACCGCCGCAAGCCGGCGCAGCACCGCCGGGTGTCACGGATCAGCGTGGTCCTGGACCGGATCTGGCTGCGTGGCACGACATCCCTGGTGGGTGCGATGGGCCTGGCCCTGACCGCGGTTGCGACCGCCACCTATCTCCTCGCCACCCACACCGAAACCGCGGCCTGGGTGGCGCTGGCGGTGGCCGCCGTCATCACGGTCGGCATGGTCGGGATCCTGGTGGTCTTCCAGCGCAGGATCGCCCATGCGGCGGAGGAAGCCGCAGACCAAGCGCTCGCCTGAGCGCTGCCGATCGCGAAAATGAGGAGGGCCCCAGCCGACCGGCTGGGGCCCTCCTCATCGGTGGCACTCAGTGGTGCCCGTTGGAACCGTTTCCGTTGGAACCGTTGCCATTGGAACCGCTGCCGTTGGACTCACCGTTCTGGTACTCCCGCAGTGCGGTGAGCGCCCGCTGCTCGGTGGCATGCGCGGCCTCGGTGAGTGCGGCGTCCTGAGCGGCCGGATCGGCCGTCAGGAAGCTGCCGTGGCCCGGACGGCCGGCGGCACCGAGCTTGTTCATCCGCTTGGGCACTGCCGCACCGGCGTACTCGAGCGGGATCGGGTGACCGTGGTCATCGACATCGCCGAGCGGCTGGTGCAGTTCGATGTAGGCCCCGTGCGGAAGCCGCTTGATGATGCCGGTCTCGACACCGTGCTCGAGCACGTCACGGTCGCTGCGCTGCAGGGCGACCGCCCACCGGTAGGCGGCGAAGAACACCAGCGGAGGCAGCACCAGCATGCCGATCCGGCCGATCCAGGTGGTCGCGTTCAGGGAGATGTGGAACTTCAGCGCGATGATGTCGTTCATCGCGGCGAAGGTCAACACCATGTAGAAGGCGATCGCCATGGATCCGATCCCGGTGCGAACCGGGACATCGCGCGGACGCTGCAGCAGGTTGTGGTGCGCGTCGTCGCCGGTGAACTTCTTCTCCAGGAAGGGGTAGGAGAACAGCAACAGGAAGACGACTCCCATGATCACCGCGACCCAGAAGGCGGCCGGGATGGTGTGGTTGCCGAAGTAGATGTCCCACGGCGGGAACAGACGGATCAGGCCGTCGGTCCACAGCATGTAGAAGTCGGGCTGCGAGCCGGCCGAGATCTGCGAGGGCTTGTAGGGGCCGAGTTGCCAGATCGGGTTGATCTGCAGCAGACCGCCCATCAGGCCCAGGATGCCGACGATCATGGCGAAGAATGCGCCGGACTTGACCGCGAAGACCGGCATGACCCGGACGCCCACGACGTTGGTCTCGGTGCGTCCCGGACCGGGGAACTGGGTGTGCTTCTGGAACCAGACCAGCGCCATGTGGAGGCCGATGAGCCCCAGCATGATGCCCGGGAACAGCAGGATGTGGATGGCGTAGAGCCGGGGGATGATGATGTCGCCCGGGAAGTCGCCACCGAAGAGCGCCCAGTGGATCCAGGTGCCGACCACCGGAAGGCTCATGGTGATGCCGGACAGAGCGGCGCGGATGCCCGTTCCCGACAGCAGATCGTCGGGCAGCGAGTAGCCGAAGAAGCCCTCGAACATCGCCAGGACGAGCAGCAGCGAGCCGATCACCCAGTTGGCCTCACGAGGGCGGCGGAATGCGCCGGTGAAGAAGATGCGGGCCAGGTGCACCATGATCGAGGCGGCGAACAGCAGTGCCGCCCAGTGGTGAACCTGCCGGACGAACAATCCGCCGCGAATCTCGAAGCTGATGTTCAGCGCCGTCTCGTATGCCCGCGACATCTGAATACCGCGCAGCGGCTGATAGACGCCGTTGTAGGTGACCTCGGCCATCGACGGGTCGAAGAACAGGGTCAGCCACACGCCGGTGAGCAGCAGCACGATGAAGCTGTACATGGCGATCTCACCCAGCAGGAACGACCAGTGGGTGGGGAAGACCTTGTTCAGCTGCCGACGCAGTGCGGCCGAGGGGTGGTACCGCGAGTCGATGTTGTCGCCGGCTTTGCCGAGCCGGTCAGCGACGGGTGTACTCATGATCTGCGCTCCCAGAATGCCGGTCCGACAGGTTCTATGAAATCGCCGTTAGCCACAAGATACCCGTCCTTGTCGATCGTGATGGGCAGCTGCGCCAAGGCGCGCGCAGCGGGTCCGAAGATCGGACGTGCGAAGTGCAGGGCGTCGAACTGCGACTGGTGGCACGGGCACAGGATCCGGTAGGTCTGCTGCTCGTAGAGCGATGACGGGCAGCCCAGGTGCGAGCAGACCTTCGTGTAGGCGAACAGCTCGCCGAAGTTGAAGTTCTCCTGGCCCTGACGCTTGACCACCCGCGGCATATCGACCGGCTTGATGCGGATCAGCATGACGGGATTGCGCACACCCATGGCGATATGCGCGAGCTTCTCCTCGGATTCCACCGTGATCCCGTCACCGTCGGACTCACGCCAGGGGAACACGGTCTCCATACCGCCGGCGTCGAGGTCCTCGGGACGCATCTTCACGAACGGCGACTCACCGGCCATGCCGGTGGCGCGTCCGAGGAAGATGGTCTCGCCCTTGTAGCGCGGGGTCCAGCCCGAGGTCCACAGCACTGCCTTGGGGCCGTCGGCCGTGGGGACCACGGGCTTCCACGGGTTCTTGATGATGCCGCCGAGGGCTGCCACCAGGGTGCCGACGCCGAAAGCGCCGAGGCCGAT
>NZ_JBPCSX010000198.1:0-2754 GCF_051006775.1 Mycobacterium sp. | reverse complement strand
GGTCTGCTATCCGGACATCTCGTCGACGGTCTGCGACCGGGAACCCAGGTCCGACGGGCCGCACCGACCGGAAACTTCGTCATGCCCGATCCCGCTCCGTCCTCGGTGCTCTTCCTGACCGCGGGCTCCGGGATCACCCCGGTGATGTCGATGCTGAGGACCCTGCGCCGGCGCGGGCAGGTTCATGACCTCGTGCATCTGCACTCGGTACCGACGACCGACGACGTGATGTTCGGCACCGAGCTTGATGCACTGGGCCGCGACAATCCGGGCTACCGGCTGTCGGTGCGCGTCACCCGCTCCGAGGGACGGCTCGACCTGGGTCGTATCGACGAGCTGGTACCGGACTGGCGGGAGCGGCAGACCTGGGCGTGCGGGCCCGCCGGACTGCTCGACGACGCCGAAAAAGTCTGGGCTGCAGCGGGTCTGGAGCGCCATCTTCATCTGGAGCGCTTCGCCGCCGCCCGCACCGCTGCGCGGGGGCAGGGTGGCACCATCACCTTCGCCCGCAGCGCCCGGAGCCGGGCCGCGGATGCGGCGACTTCGCTGCTGGAGGCCGGTGAGCAGGCCGGGGTTCACCTGCCGTTCGGCTGCCGGATGGGCATCTGCCACAGTTGCGTGGTGGGATTGGTTGACGGCCGCGTGCGTGATCTGCGTACCGGTGCGGAGTTCGAAACGGGTAGCCGGGTGCAGACCTGTGTCTGCGCCCCCGAGGGAGATTGCGTTCTGGACATCTGATGGCCATCACCGATATCGAGGAGTTCGCCCACCTCACCGACGCCGACATCGAGACTCTGGCCGTCGAACTCGACGCGATCCGCCAGGACGTCGAGGACTCCCTCGGTGAGCGTGACGCCCGCTACATCCACGGGGTCATCGCCTCCCAGCGTGCCCTCGATGCTGCCGGCCGGCTACTGCTGGCGTTCGGCCACAGGCGCAGCGCGTGGTGGGCCGGGACGCTGACCCTGGCGGTCGCCAAGATCATCGAGAACATGGAGATCGGCCACAACGTCATCCACGGCCAGTGGGACTGGATGAACGATCCGGAGATCCACTCGTCGACCTGGGAGTGGGACATGGCCGGGGTGGCCAAGCACTGGCGGCACACCCACAACTACTCGCACCACAAGTACACCAACATCCTGGACATGGATGACGACGTCGGCTACGGGTTGCTGCGCGTCACCCGTGACCAGAAGTGGACGCCGCGCAACATCTTCAATCCGCTCTTCAATCTCATGCTGGCAGCAGGTTTTGAGTGGGGAATCGCCCTGCAGCACCTGGAGGTCCGCAAGATTCGTCAACCCGAGACCCGCGCGGCCACCGTGATCCGGCTACGTGAATTCGGTGCCAAGTCCGCGCGGCAGCTGACCAAGGACTTCCTGGCCTACCCGGCGCTGACATCGCTGTCGCCCTTGAACTTTGGGAGAGCCGGCTTCACCAGCACGCTCAAGGCCAACCTGCTGGCCAATGTCATCCGCAACTTCTGGACCAACGCGGTGATCTTCTGCGGTCACTTCCCGGACGGCGCCGAGAAGTTCACCGCGTCCGATATGGCCGACGAGAGCCGAGGGCAGTGGTACCTGCGCCAGATGCTCGGCAGCGCCAACATCGACGCCGGACCGGTGCTGGGGTTCATGACCGGCAACCTGGCCTACCAGATCGAGCACCACCTCTACCCGGATCTGCCCAGCCACCGGCTCGCGGAGATCTCGGTGCGGGTGCGCGCCCTGTGTGACAAGTACGACCTGCCCTACACCAGCGGCCCGCTGCCGGCCCAGTACGCCAAGACCTGGCGGACCATCGCCAAACTCTCACTGCCCGACCGGTTCCTGCGTGCCAGCGCCGACGACGCCCCCGAGACCCGCAGCGAGCGGATGTTCGATGTGCTGGGTCCGGCCCGGCAGCGTGGGCTGAAATCCGCGATCGCGGCCGTGCGCGCCCGCCGGGGTGTGTCTCAGTCGGGGATGTAGTCGAAGGTGTCCGGGTGGGGCCCCATCCGGCCGGCCTCGCCCCGGTCCAGCGCCGTCAGCGCCTCGATCTCCTCGTCGTTGATCTCGAAGTCGAAGATCTCGAAGTTCTCCTTCATCCGCTGCGGATGACTTGACTTGGGGAACACGATGTCCCCGCGCTCGATATGCCAGCGCAGCACCACCTGCGCGGGGTGGGCGCCGGTGGCCCGAGAAATCCGGGTGACGACCGGGTCGCCGAGCACCTTGCCCCGCGCGATCGGTGACCAGCCTTCGGTGGCGATGTTGTGCTCGACGCCGTAGGCGCGGAGATCATCGTTGGCGAAGTAGGGGTGCACCTCGATCTGGTTGACGGCCGGGATGGTGTCGGTCTCCCGGGCCAGTTCCTGCAGATGGTGGATCGCGAAGTTGGACACCCCGATGCTGCGGGCCCGGCCGTCCGCCTTGAATTCCTCGAGTGTCCGCCAGGTGGAGACGAAGTCCCCGTCGTACCGGGTGGGCAGCGGCCAGTGGATCAGGAACAGATCGACGTAGTCGGTGCCGAGCTTGTGCAGGGTCTTGTCGAAGGAGAGTCGGGCGTCCTCTGGGCGGTGGAAACCGTTGTTGAGTTTGCTGGTGATGAACACCTCGGAGCGATCCAGGCCGGACTCGCGTACGCCCTGCCCGACGCCGCGCTCGTTGGCGTACATCTGTGCGGTGTCGATATGCCGGTAGCCGATCTCCAGCGCGGATCGCACCGCCTCGGCGGTCTCATCCGGTGCCACCTGATAGACGCCGTACCCCA
>NZ_JBPCSX010000197.1:0-15597 GCF_051006775.1 Mycobacterium sp. | reverse complement strand
GGTCCACAGCACTGCCTTGGGGCCGTCGGCCGTGGGGACCACGGGCTTCCACGGGTTCTTGATGATGCCGCCGAGGGCTGCCACCAGGGTGCCGACGCCGAAAGCGCCGAGGCCGATGCCGGCCGTCATCCCGATCAGCTTGCGGCGCCCCAGGGTTGATCCCTGGAAGGCGTCGGTGAGGGTGGCTGCGGCGGTCTTGCGATCGATCTCCGGGGATGCGCCGTCGTGGCGATCCTGGATGGAGATCTCCTCGGGGATGAAGCGCTTCTGGTAGAGCACCGCGCCGATACCGATCGCCAGGATCGACAGGCCGAAGGTGACGCCGTACATCGGTGTGGCCCAGGAGTACAGGAAGTTGCCCTTGACGCCGTACGGCTTGTACTCCCACGGCCAGAACAGGAAGACCACCAGCAGCAGCAGGCCCATGATGCCGCCGAACATCATCCAGAACGCCACCAGGCGCTCCGAGCGCTTCTCGGCCCGGGTGCCCTCCACCGGCCAGCGGGGCGCCTTCAGGACCGTGTCGACGCCGTCGATCCTGCCGCCGAGTGCGGCCAGCTCGTCGGCCGTCATGCGGGCGAGTTCGGCATCGGACGGCCGATTGACGTTATCGCTCACGCGCGGGCTCCGATCCACAGCGCCACACCGATCGCGGCGACCATTCCGATGATGAAGACCGCCATACCCTCCGGCGCCGGACCGAAGCCACCGAGGCCGTAGCCGCCGGGGTTCATGGTCTGCGAGGCTGACCGGACGTAGGCGACGATGTCCTTCTTCTCCTCCGGCGACAGCTGCCGTTCCGAGAACTTCGGCATGTTCTGCGGGCCGGTCACCATGGCGGTGTAGATCTGCGCCGGGGTGGCCTCATCGAGGCCGGGCGCGTACTTGCCCGACGACAGCGCTCCACCGCGTCCGGTGAAGTTGTGGCATGACGCGCAGTTGAGTCGGAACAGGTCGCCACCGCGGGCGACGTTGTCGCCGATCAGCGAGTGGTCGGCGATCTGGCCGTTGGCATCGCGGGGAACCAGCGGTCCGCCACCGAAGCTCTGCACGTAGGCGCCGAGCGCGTCGGTCTGTGCGAGGTCGAAGGTCGGCTGCTTGCGCGGAGCCTGTGCCTCACCCCGCACGGCAGGCATGCGACCGGTGTTGACCTGGAAGAACACCGCGGCCTCGCCGACTCCGGCGAGGCTGGGACCGCGACCGTCGACGCCCTGGAGGTTAGCGCCGTGGCAACTGATACAGGCGGTTTCGTAGAGCTGCTGGCCGGTGCGCAGCAGAGCGGACTGCGACTGGTCGGCGACGGCCACCTGAGCGGCCGGTGTCAGGGTTGCGGCCAGTGCGCCGGCCAAGCCCAGGCCGAACACCAGCAGAACGGCCCCGGTCAACCGGCGATGCAACCGTCGGCGCGACTTGTCGCTCAGCCCGGAGCCTCGAGCGGACCCAATCGTGAGCATCGAACCCCTTCTCATCAACGGATGAAGTAGATCGTCGCGAACAGGGCGACCCACACGATGTCGACGAAGTGCCAGTAGTAGGACACCACGATCGCGGCGGTCGCCTGGGCAGGCGTGAACTTGCTCATCTTGGTGCGCAGCAGCAGCAGGATGAAGGCGATCAGGCCACCGGTGACGTGCAGGCCGTGGAAGCCGGTCGCCAGGTAGAACACCGTGCCGTAGGAACTGCTCGCCAGTGTGGTGCCGTGCGTGATCAGGTGGTAGTACTCGTACGCCTGGCCGAGCACGAAGAACGTGCCCATCAGCAGGGTGATCACATACCAGCGGCGCAAACCGAAAACGTCGCCGCGCTCGGCGGCGAAAACGCCCATCTGGCAGGTGAACGATGATGCGATCAGCACCAGCGTCACCGGAACCGCCTGGTAGAGGTTCAATTCGGTGGGCGGGGGCGGCCATGCGCCGCCGGAGTGCGCGCGTGCGGTGAAGTAGATTGCGAACAGTCCAGCAAAGAACATCAGCTCACTGGAAAGCCACACAATCGTGCCGACACTGACCATGTTCGGCCGGTTCAGCGAATGCACGCGCGACGTGATCGCGGTTCCTGAAGTACCCACAGCACTCGTCACAAAGAGAAGTATGACGCTTTGTAGTTGTCGAGGTACAGCCAGGGGCCAATTTGGTCACAACTTGTTTGAGGTGATCTTGGTGACACCCCCGCGTCGTGCGACGATCTGCCGGTGACGACCCAACCTGACGGTCCGGCCTCAGGGCCCTCGATTTCGTCATGGCCGCAGGTCCTGGGCCGGTTGACGGCCGGAGCGGAGCTTCCTCCCGGGGAGTCGGCCTGGGCGATGGACCAGATCATGTCCGGTGCGGCGACGCCGGCTCAGATCGCCGCCTTCGGCGTGTCGATGAAGATGAAGCACCCGACCGCTGCCGAGGTGCGCGAATTGGCCGACACCATGCTGCGCTACGCCCAGCGGGTGCCGACCGATGTGATCGGCACCGACACCGTCGATGTGGTCGGCACCGGCGGGGATCGGGCCAACACGGTGAACCTGTCCACCATGGCGGCGATCGTGGTGGCCGCCGCCGGGGTCCCGGTGGTCAAGCACGGGAACCGGGCGGCCTCGTCGAAGAGCGGTGGTGCCGACATGCTCGAGGCGCTCGGGGTTCGCATCGACCTGGGCCCCGAGGATGTCGCCCGGTCCGTCGCTCAGGTGGGGATCGGGTTCTGCTTCGCCCCGGTGTTTCATCCCTCGTTCAAGTACGCCGGCCCGCCGCGCCGTGAGATCGGTGTGCCAACGGTCTTCAATCTCCTTGGGCCCCTTACCAATCCGGGCGGTCCTCGATCCGGTCTGATCGGCTGCGCCTTCGGGGAACTGGCCGAGGTGATGGCCGGGGTGTTCGCCTCCCGGCGGGCCAGCGTGCTGGTGGTGCATGGTGAGGACGGACTGGACGAGCTGACCACGACGACCACCAGCACCATCTGGCGGGTGCAGGCCGGCACGATCGACAAGCTGACCTTCGACCCGCTGGGATTCGGCTTCCCGCGCGCTGAACTGTCCGAACTGGTCGGCGGTGACGCCGAGGCCAACGCCGCGGAGGCGCGCAACGTGTTCGGCGGCGCCACCGGCGCGGTGCGTGACGCCGTCGTGCTCAACGCGGCCGGCGCGATGGTGGCCCACGCCGGGCTATCCAGCCACGCCGAATGGCTGCCGTCCTGGGAGGAGGGGCTGGCCCGTGCCGCTGAGTCCATCGATTCCGGTGCGGCGGCGCGGCTGCTCGAGCACTGGGTCCGGTTCACCAATGAGCTCTGAGGCCGCGTAGCGCGCGGCGCGCGCGGCCGACGACCACTGCAACCATGGTCCCGCGGACAGTCGCGGCGAACTGAAACCCTCTGTGGCACAGACGATCCGGATTCCGGGCTGAGCAAGCCAGCGCGCGATCAGTGATGTCTCCTCGACCAGCGCACCGCCCAGCGGTGCCGGCTGCGGGAGTACCACCTGGGCGCCGCTGCGCAACGCTTCGACCACCGGCATCGGCGGTACACCGCGGCGGGCGCAGCCTGCCGCGGCCAGCTGTCCGTACCGGACGACCGCCAGTTGCCAGCCGCCCGCGCCGTCGGGAGCCGCGGCGACAAGTTCGGCCACCGCTGCCACGGTGCGCAGACGCTGTGCGCGCCACAGGACCTCGACGCCATCGGCGATGTGGTCGCGCAACCTGGCGGCGCTCTCGTAGCGGCCCCGCTCGGCCAGTTCTGACACCCGCCCGACCGCGGCCCTCAGCGCCGCATTGTCGCGGCCGTCGATCAGGGCGGCCGCCCGCGCCGGTGCCTCGGCGTACTCGCCCGCGGACACCCCGCGGTGCGCCGGGCAGGGCGCGACCTCGCGCTCAGGGCAGGCCGGCCCGTGCTCGGCGAGCCTGCCGATCCGCCCGGTGCAGGTCCGCACCCCGGTGAATCGGGCGATCAGATCCGCGGTGTCGGCGGCGTCGGCGCGGGCCCGGAACGGTCCGACGGCGCGGTCGGTGCGGGGGGAGCGCACCACCGACAGCCGCGGAAAGGCCTCATCGGTGAGCGTCACCCACCACCACCGCTGTGGGAAGCGCGATCTGCGGTTGTAGGGCGGGGCGTGGGCGGCCAGCAGTCGCAGTTCACGAACCTCCGCCTCCAGCGGATGCGCGCACTCGACGTGATCCACCGCCGTGGCCAACCCCACCATCTCGGTGATCCGGGTGCGCCGGTCAGAACCGTTGAAGTACTGGTGCACGCGGCGGCGCAGATCGGTGGCGGTGCCGACGTAGAGCACCTCGGCCGCGGGGCCGCGAAACAGGTAGACCCCGGGCCGGCGTGGCATCCCGTGGGCGAGCACCCGTTTACTGCGCTGTGCGTTGGACACCGTGGGCAGGTAGCCGCGCAGGTCGCGGTAGGTGGTCACGCCCTGATTGCCGACCCTGCCGATGAGCGCGTGCAGCACATCGACGGTGGCGCGGGCATCGTCGAGCGCGCGGTGGTTCGGTTCGGTGTCCGCGCCGACGAGCCGGGCCAGCGCGGACAGTCGCACGCTGGGCGCCTCCTCCCGGCTGAGCACCCGGCGGGCCAGGCGCACCGTGCAGAGCACCGGCGGCCGAGGCCACGGTATGCCGCACTGCTCGGCGGCAGCCCGCAGGAAACTCATGTCGAAGCCCGCGTTATGGGCCACCAGCACCGCGCCGCGGGCGAACTCGAGGAACATCGGCAGCACCGCCGCGATCGTCGGTGCGTCCCGGACCATCGCCGTGGTGATTCCGGTGAGTTCGACGATCTTGGGCGGTATGGACCGTTGCGGGTCCACCAGAGTGGCGAACTCGCCGATCACCTCGCCGCCGCGCACCTTGACCGCTCCGATCTCGGTGATCGCGTCACAGGACCCGTCCGGACCGGCTTTGGCCCGGCCACCGGTGGTTTCGAGGTCGACGACGACGAACGTGGTCTCCCGCAGCGATACCTCAGCCGCGTTGAAGGCCGCGTTGAAGGCCGCGTTGAAGGCAGCGTCGAATTCCGGGTCGCCCTCGGGGGGGAGGACGTCCTCGAAGCTCAGTTGCGGGTCTGTCCGGGGTCCGGCCATGGCCATGACGTTAGGGAGGTGCACCGACAGGTGACGGGTGCCACGCCTTGGCCATCGCCGATACGTCGTCGCCGATCCGGGCCGAACTCGTCGGGAACTCGCCGGAACTTGTCGGGGGCTCTGGTTAGCGTGCGTTCAACCGAATATGCACCGAACTGAGGAGTCGAGATGGGACACAATGCGGGCGGACCGGGCGAGCCGGTGGTGATCGACTGCGACGAGTGCGCGGTGCGAGGTCCGGGGTGCCGCGACTGCGTGGTCAGCGTCCTGCTCGGGGTGCCGGAGACGTTGTTGGACGACGAACGTGCGGCACTGGAGGTGCTGGCCGAAGCCGGTATGGCGCCCCGATTGCGGTTGGTGCCGATCCGCCGCCCCGAGGGGCCCGGCCTGGCAAGTTAGGGCCGCCGAACGCCCGGTCGACCAAGTTGCAGATGTTGCTGATGTGACGGAAGTTTCTCCGACTTTCTTTGTCGTCCGTTGGACAAAGCCGTTGCCATTTCGTAACCTTACCGAGACCTAATGCAGGTTTGGACAGCCTGTTCGACGAGCTCAGTCGACCGTAGTCAACCGCAGTCAAAGGATGCTTAATCTTGAGATTCGACCGCACGATGCTGACTAGATTTGTGGGTTCCAAGCCGTTGGCCAGTGCGATTGCCTGCGTCACAGTCCTCGCGGGCGGGTGGGGCGCGGCCGCTTCCGCCGACCCGGGCCAGGACGCCGTCACCCAGCTCAACGAACTGTCCCGGCAGGCCGAGCAGCTCACCGAATCCATGCACGCCGCCGAAGTGGACCTGGAGAAGAAGGTTGGGATCCAGGAGGCGGCCGACAAGCGGCATGCCGACGACCTCGCTGCGCTGGACGTGGCGAAGGCCCAGCTGGTCGGCTATCAGGGTTCGGTCGACAAGCTGGCCGCCTCGGTCTACATGGGCGGGCGTACCGACGGGCTGAACGCGATCCTTACCGCGGCCTCGCCGCAGGGTCTGATCGACAAGATGGCGGTCCAGCGTGTGATGGCCATCGAGATGTCGGCGCAGATGAAGAGCTTCCGGCACGCCAACGCCGAGGCCGTCACGATCGAGGCCGCGTCGGCGAAATCCGCCATCGAGGCCAGGACGGCCGCTGACGAGGCCGCCGCGGTCCGGGCTGACCTGCAGCACAAGCAATCTCAGCTGCAGGTGCAGATCGCCGCGGTCAAGTCGCGCTACGGAATGCTGACCCCGGTTCAGCAGGCGATCCTGGCCAATCCGGAGGCTCCGCCGGCTGCGGTACTCGCCGCGGCGGCGCCGGACGCCACGCCGGCCACCGACATCGCAGCGCTGGCGGCGATGCCCTCGATGGGATCGGCCAGCGGCGCGGGCGCGATCGCCGTTCAGGCGGCGCTGACCCGGGTCGGAGATCCCTACGTGTGGGGCGCCGGCGGTCCAACTGCCTTTGACTGTTCGGGTCTGGTGATGTGGTCGTTCCAGCAGGCCGGTGTCTTCCTGCCGCATTCCAGCTACGCCCAGGCGGCGGGTGGTCAGCCGGTGTCGCTCGACGAGATGCAACCCGGTGACGTGATCACCTACTACTCCGACGCCTCGCACGTCGGGATGTACGTCGGCGAGGGCATGATGATCCACGCCTCGACCTTCGGTATTCCGGTTGCCGTCGTCCCGGTGAACAACGCTCCGATCTTCAACGTTCGTCGTTACTGATCTTCGCCGGCGGGCCCTGCTGGCCGCAGTCCTGGTCGCCGAACTGATCCTCGCTTCGGCGCTGGTGCTCGCCCCCGGTGCGCAGGGGACGATCCGCACCGTGTCTTTGGGAGACGGCCGCGCGGTGGAACTTGTCAGCCTGGGTGGGCCTGACACCGATCCGCTGCTGGCCCGGGTGGCATCGGCCATCGAGGGTGCGGTTGCCGCGGTGGAGCAGTTCTGGGGCACCGACTGGCAGCGCACCATCGTTGTGGAGGCCACTGATTCCGACACCCAGTTCGCCGCCCGGGCACATCTGGATCCCAACCGGCAGTGGACCGATATCGCCGCCGTCGCGGTGGCCGATCAGGTGGACCCCGTCAGGCGGACGGCATCCGGCCAGCGCATTGTTTTAGCCCCGGGTGCGGCGGCAATGTCTGACGATGCATTGCGAATCGTGTTGACCCACGAGCTTTTTCACTTCGCCGCCCGCGCCGACACTGCCCTTGACGCTCCGCGCTGGCTCACCGAGGGAGTCGCCGACTTCGTCGCCCGCAGTCCCGAGCCGCTGCCCAAGGACGCGGCGCAGAACACATCCCTTCCCGATGATGCCGAGCTCGATGACCCCGGTCCGCAACGTTCTGCGGGCTACGACCGAGCCTGGTGGTTCGCCCGATTCGTCGCCGACGAGTTCGGCGTCGACGCACTGCGCCGGCTGTATCTGCGGGCCTGCGGCCCCGGGCACGGCGATTTCGACATGGGCACCCTGCAGGCGCGGTGGGCCCGGTGGCTGGCCGGCACCGGATAGCGTGATCGGTGATGACGCGGATCCTTCTGGTCACCAATGACTTTCCGCCGCGTCGCGGCGGCATCCAGTCCTATCTCGAGCAGTTCGTCCGAAGGCTTGCCGCGTCCGGCGACCATGACCTGACGGTCTACGCGCCGCAGTGGAAGGGCGCCGAGGACTATGACCGCGCGGCACCGTTCCGCATGGTCCGGCACCCCGGCACGCTGATGCTCCCCGAACCGGGGGTCGACCGTCGGATGCGTGCATTGATCCGCGACGGCGGTATCGAGACGGTCTGGTTCGGGGCCGCGGCGCCGCTGGCGCTGCTGGCCGCCAGGGCCCGATCGGCGGGGGCGCAGCGGGTGCTGGCCAGCACTCACGGTCACGAGGTCGGCTGGTCGATGGTGCCGGGCGCCCGCTCGGCCCTGCGGCGCATCGGCGACAGCACCGACGCCATCACCTACGTCAGCCGGTACACCAGGGGACGCTTCGCGGCTGCCTTCGGTCCGCGGGCCGGCCTGGAGTATCTGCCGTCGGGCGTGGACACCGAGAGGTTCCGGCCCGACCCCGCAGCCCGGGCCGAACTGCGGGACCGCTACCGGCTGGGTGAGCGTCCCACCGTGGTCTGTGTCTCCCGGTTGGTGCCGCGTAAGGGGCAGGACATGCTGATCGCCGCATTGCCGCAGATCCGCCGCCGGATCGGCGAGGCGGCGCTGGTGATCGTCGGGAGCGGGCCCTACGAGCAGACGCTGCACCGTCTGGCCGAGGACAACGGGGTGGCCGCCGACGTGGTGTTCACCGGCGCGGTGCCCACCGCTGAACTGCCCGCCCACTACGCGATGGCCGACGTTTTCGCGATGCCGTGTCGCACTCGCGGGGCCGGGCTCGACGTCGAGGGCCTGGGCATCGTCTTCCTGGAGGCCTCGGCCACCGGGATACCGGTGGTGGCCGGGCGGTCGGGCGGGGCCCCCGAGACGGTTCTCGACGGGGAGACCGGGCAGGTGGTCGATGGTCGTGACGTCGACGAACTGGCCGAGGTGATCAGTGGTCTGCTCGCCGACCCGGCTCGCGCGCAGCGGATGGGACAGGCCGGCCGGCGGTGGGTGAGCCGCGATTGGAACTGGGACACCCTGACCGCCCGGTTGTCCGCGCTGATGCGTATGTGAAGCTAGAACTCGTGCACACCCTGCAGATCGCCGACGAGACCTTCGTCGCCGCCGACCCGGCCGCGGTGGGGCGCGCGGTGGCCGACCGGGCGGGCTGGCGGCGGTGGTTTCCCGACCTGCTGCTCGAGGTTGTCGAGGAGCGCGCCGAGAAGGGTGTCCGCTGGACGGTCGCCGGGCCGCTGACCGGCACCATGGAGATATGGCTCGAGCCGGTGCTCGACGGTGTCGTCCTGCACTACTTCCTGCACGCCGAGCCGACCGGCGACACCGATCCGGCGAAGCGCAACCCCGCCAAGATGAACCATCGCCGCCGGGTCGCCGGCAAGCGGATGGCGTTCGAGGTCAAGAATCGTCTGGAAGCCTCCCGGCCGGTGGGGGTCGCGCCGCAACTGTGACGGGGCACCCCCCGGACGCGCCCAGATATCGCGCTACCCCGGGGCCGGGGAGGGTACGGTTTTGTATTCGGCCAACCACCGGACCACACAGCCGGTTGAAGCGGAGCGGAAGCACAGAACAGTGGCGGATAAGACGACGCAGACCATCCACATCGATGCGGACCCTCGCACGGTGATGGATGTGATCGCCGATATCGCGTCCTACCCCGATTGGGTGTCGGAGTACACCGACGCCGAGGTACAGGAAAGCGACGCCGCGGGTTATCCGATCGTCGCTCGGCTGGTGCTGGACGCAGCGGTGCTCAGAGACACGATGGTGCTCAAGTACGAGTGGCCCGCTGATCGCGCCTCGGTCCGCTGGTCGCTGGTGTCGAGTGGTCTGCTCAAGTCCCTCGACGGCGTGTACACGCTGACTCCCAAGGGATCCGGGACCGACGTCACCTATGAACTCGCGGTCGATCTGATGATTCCGATGATCGGCTTGCTCAAGCGCAAAGCCGAGCGCCGACTGACCGACACCGCGCTCAAAGACCTCAAGAAGCGGGTCGAGGGCTGAGTGGAATCCTGCGACGTGGAATCAAGCGACGTGGAATCAAGCGACGTGGAATCCGGCGACTCCGACCACTCTGATGCGGGCCGCACCGATTCGGCCCGGATCAGCTTCTTCGTCGGCAAGGGAGGGGTGGGCAAGTCGACGTTGGCATCGGCCACGGCGGTGCGCGCGGCACTGGACGGTCGGCGGGTGCTGGCGATCTCCACCGATCAGGCCCACTCCCTCGGCGATGTGCTGGGCGTGCAGGTGCCGCCCGGCGGCGGCGGTGAACCGGTGCGGATCCTCACCGAGGAGCGCGGCGGTGAGAACGGTGGTGGTCATCTCGACGCCCTGGCGCTGGACACCCTTGCGCTATTGGAAACGGCGTGGCGTTCGGTGGCCCCGATACTGGCTGCGCGGTTCCCGGCCTCCGATCTCAATGACCTTGCGCCCGAAGAGCTTTCCGCGCTGCCCGGAATTCAGGAGGTGCTCGGGCTGAGGGTGGTCGCCGACCTGGCGGCGTCCGGCCGGTGGGACTACCTGGTAGTGGACTGCGCCTCTACCGCGGACGCTCTGCGGATGCTGACCTTGCCTGCGACGTTCGCTGAATACGCCGAGCGCTGCTGGCCGCGACACCGCCGGCTCAGCGCCCCGTTGGAGGACCCGCGAACCGCGGCCACCGTCGCCCTGGTGGAGATGGCCACCGCCGGTATCGAGTCGCTGGCCGAACTGCTCACCGATGTCGATCGGGTCGGCGCACATCTGGTGCTCACCCCGGAGCGGGTGGTGGCGGCCGAAGCGATGCGAACCGTGGGCTCGCTGGCCTTGATGGGTGTGCCGATCAACGAGCTGATCGTCAATCAGGTTCTGTTTCAGGATGATTCGTACGAATACCGCAACCTGCCCGACCACCCTGCTTTCGACTGGTATGCCGCGCGCATCGCTGAACAGCGTTCCGTGCTCGCCGATCTCGGCACCGCCATCGGTGACGTGCAACTGATGCTGGCGCCCCATCTGGCCGGCGAGCCGATCGGACCCAAGGCGCTGGCTCAGCTGCTTGACGAGGTGCGTCGCCAGGACGGCTCGGAGCCGCCCGGGCCGCTGCGCCCGGTCGTCGACCGGGAGTCCGGCGCCGGCCTCGATGCGGTCTATCGGCTGCGCTTAGAGTTGCCACAGCTCGACCCCGGGGCGCTGAGCCTCGGCCGGGCCGGCGACGATCTGGTCATCGGTGTGGCCGGGCTGCGGCGGCGGGTTCGGCTGGCGCCCGTGTTGCGCCGGTGCATCGTCACCGACGCGGCGCTGCGCGGCAGTGAGCTTTCGGTTAGATTCCGACCCAACCCGGAGGTGTGGCCCGCGTGACGCACCCCGATCTCGGACCCGAGCTGCGCCAGCTGGCCCAGGCCTTCCTGGACCGGCTGGATCCATCCGTGCGCAGCGCGGCAGCGATGGCCGCCGAGTCATTGCGCGGGCCCGGTAGATGCCAGCAGGTGTGGTGTCCGGTGTGCGCATTGGCCGCACTGGTCCGCGGTGAGCAGCACCCGATGCTGACGGTGATCGCCGAACACAGCGTCACGCTGATGGCGATGATCCGATCGATGGTTACCGACCCGCAGGAACAATCCGGCGGCGAGGCGACCGCCGAGCCGAGCGAGCCGACTGTCCCCGGCGGTTCGACGAATGGGAACGGGCGCTACCACGGCATCCCCATCGTCATAGAGGACTGAAACCCCTCCTGTGGATTGACCGTGAACCCGCTCGTCGTGTGGTCGGTGTAGACACCGGCTGGGTAGAGTTGGCCCCAGCCGCGCTGCGGTGTGGACAGGTGAAGGAGGGGTCTATGTGGTACTGGCTGCTCAAGTACATCTTCATGGGCCCGCTGCTGACCGTGCTCGGCCGTCCGAAAGTCGAAGGGCTGGAGTATGTCCCGGCCAGCGGGCCGGTGATTCTGGCCAGCAATCATCTGGCGGTGGCCGATAGCTTCTTCCTTCCACTTGTCGTCAGCCGGCGGATCACCTTCCTGGCCAAATCCGAGTACTTCACCGGAACCGGCCTCAAGGGCAGACTCCAGCGGTGGTTCTTCACCGCCGCAGGTCAGGTCCCGATTGACCGCGCCGACGCCGACGCCGCCGAAGCCGCGTTGCGGACCGCGCAGCGGATCCTCGGTCAGGGCAAACTGCTCGGCATGTACCCCGAGGGCACTCGCTCTCCTGACGGACGGCTGTACAAGGGCAAGACCGGGTTGGCCCGGCTGGCACTGGAGACCGGTGTCCTGGTGATTCCGGTCGCGATGATCGGAACCGATGTCGTCAATCCGCCGGGATCGACGATGTGGCGGTCCGGCCGTGTCACGGTCCGGTTCGGTAAGCCGATGGATTTCTCCCGATTCGAGGGTCTGGCCGGCAACCGGTTCATCGAGCGGGCGGTCATCGACGAGGTGATGTACGAGCTGATGAAGCTTTCCGGCCAGGAGTACGTCGACATCTATGCGGCCAGCCTCAAGTCCGGCGCGCAGGCGGCCCGGAACGCTAAGCCGGATGTACCAGGTCCGCCACCGGCTCGGATCCCGGAGACTGCGGCGGGCTAGCCGACCTGCGGTCCGAATTCGTGAGCCCCGCGACGGCGATCAACGCCAGCGCCCACCACACGTACGACATCCCGAACAGCTGCCGCCACCAGGACGCGGCGGCTTCGCGATGTTCGGGCAGCAGTTCGATGGGCGACCACAGCAACAACGCCGTCCCCGCGGCGGCAAGGACCCCCAGCGCGATATTGCGTCCGCGATAGGCCAGCACCGCGGCGACAAGTACGGTCGGCAGCGCCCAGACCCAGTGATGCGACCACGACACCGGCGAGACCACCAGGCCGAACAACGCCACCAGGGCCAGTGCGAGCGCCGGCGCCGCACCGGCGTCTCCGCCAGCCAGGACGCGACGGACCGCCCACACCGTCAGTGCCAGGACGGCCACGCAGGCCAGGGTCCACAGCACGAACTGGGTGCGCTCGCCCAGTGCGAGCCTGGCCAGCGCGCCGGCCGCGTTCTGGTTGGTGTTGAGCGTGGCATTCCCGATCCGCTCGGTGTGGCCGACGGTGGCCGTCCAGTATTCCCAGGAATCGCGCCAGGCCAGGATGAAACCGAGCAATGTGGCCACCGCGAAACTCGCCAGCGCGGTCAGCGTCGCCCGGCCGTCGCGGCGCAGCACGAAATACAGCAGGAACACCGCCGGCGTCAGCTTCAGTGCGATCGCCACCCCGAGCAGAATCCCGCGCGGCCATGGCGTGCGCCGCGGCACGCAGTCGGCGATCACCAGGGTCATCAGCACCACGTTGATCTGACCGAACGCGAAATTAGCCCGGATGGGCTCCAGTGTGGTGACCGAGAGCGCGACGATTCCCACGGCCAGCCACCAGCTGCGGCCGGCGTTGAATTCCAGGCGGTCGAGCACGATCCAGATCGACACCACCAGCAGTAGCAGGGTGATCGCCGTGATCGCGACGCTGGCCACCGGCAGCGGCACCAGCGCGAGCGGGCTGAAGGCGATGGCGGCCAGCGGGGGATAGGTGAAGGGCAGATCCAGGCCGCCGCGGGTATGGAACATCGCTCCGTCGGCGTATAGCGGCTGCCCGTCGAGCCAGGCCCGCCCGCCCATCCGATAGACGTCGACGTCGATCCGGTAGGGCAGCTGGCCGAACAATTGCCAGCAGGCGCGGGCGGCGGCGAGGACGACGAGGACCTGGATCACTCGCCAGGCGGTGTTCGACCAGGAGATGCCCGCCCGGGACACCGCTGACCGGGTGCCCCCGATGAGTTTGTCCCCGCCCCGGTTGGGCGCCCGCCAGCTGCTCATGTCCAAACCAGACTATCCGGACCAAACATCGGGGCCCGGATGCGCGTAAGTTTCCTACCCGTGCATTTAGACGTCCGCCTCGATTTCGTGGCGCCCGGACGACTGCCGATGATGTGGTGCCTGATCGCCTTCATCCTCACCTTCTTCATCACCCGGACCATCACCCGCTCCATCCGCGACTCCGCCGACGAGTCAGGGTCGGGCAAGCCCGCGGCGCACAAGTGGTGGAAGCCCCATAACATCACCGTCCCCTCGGGTGGGTCCGGCGGTGGGTTGCACATCCACCACGCCGTCTTCGGCGTCATCCTGGTTCTGATCTCCGGAGCGGCCATGGTCACCATGGCGGCGTCCGGAACCAATCACCAGTTCACCGCGGCGGGCATTGTCTTCGGGATCGGAGCCGCGCTCCTGCTCGACGAGTTCGCACTGATCCTGCATCTGCAGGACGTCTACTGGACCGAGGACGGACGCACCTCCGTCGACGCCGTGTTCGTCGCGGTCGCTGTCGCCGGCTTGCTGGTGATGGGCTTCAACCCGCTGTCGTTCTTCAACATCGGCATCTGGCGCGACGACACGTCGGTCCTGGCGCGGACAACCGTGATCATCATGGCGCTGATCTCGCTGGCGATTGCGGTCGTCGTCCTGCTCAAGGGCAAGTTGTGGACCGGACTGCTCGGCATGTTCATCCCGCCCCTGCTGTTCATCGGCGCCATCCGGCTCTCCCGCCCGCACGCACCCTGGGCCCGGTGGTACTACCAGGACAAGCCCCGCAAGATGCGTCGCGCGCTGGACCGTGAGCGGTATCTGCGCCGCCCGTTCGTTCAGGCCAACCTGTGGCTGCAACACGTGATCGCCGGGGAACCGCGCGTTCCGGCGCCCGCCGAGGTCGAAGCCCAACTCGACAAGGTCGTCCACGCAGCGCCGGCGCCGCACTCGCCGGGTGAGCCCGCCAAGGCCGGGGGATAGCCGCCCATGCGGTTCTTCTACGACACCGAGTTCATCGACAACGGCCGAATCATCGACCTGATCTCGATCGGGGTGGTGGCCGAGGACGGCCGGGAGTATTACGCGGTCTCCATCGAGTTCGATCCGGAATCGGCCGGCCGCTGGGTGCGCACCAACGTCCTGCCCAAGCTGCCCTCGCCGGCCTCGCCGGTGTGGCGATCGCGTCGGCAGATCCGCGAAGACCTGGAGGAGTTCTTCGGCGTCGACGGTGAGGAGCCGATCGAACTGTGGGCGTGGGTGGGTGCCTATGACCACGTCGCCCTGTGCCAGCTGTGGGGACCGATGACCAGCCTGCCGCCGCAGATCCCCCGGTTCACCCGGGAACTGCGCCAGGTCTGGGAGGACCTGGGCAGCCCACGGATGCCCCCGCGGCCGCATGACACCCACGACGCGCTGGTCGACGCCCGGCACAATCTGCGCCGCTACCTGTTGATGAGTGGTCAGCCCGATGACGTTTGGCCCAGGTAGCGACTCTTCGTGGTGGTCAGGGGGTCATCCGGGCCCGGTTACCATAGGCGGGTGAATTGGACCGTTGACGTACCGATCGAGCAGCTGCCGTCATTGCCGCCGCTGCCGACCGAACTGCGTGCCCGGCTCGACGCGGCGTTGGCCCGGCCCGCCCTGCAACAGCCCAGCTGGGATGCCGAGCAGGCCAAGGCGATGCGCACGGTTCTGGAGAGCGTGCCGCCGATCACCGTCGCCTCCGAGATCGAGAAGCTTTCCGTTCAGCTGGCCGCGGTAGCCCGCGGTGAGGCGTTCATGCTCCAGGGTGGGGACTGCGCCGAGACGTTCGCCGACAACACCGAGCCGCACATCCGCGGCAACATCCGGACGCTGCTGCAGATGGCGGTCGTGCTGACCTACGGCGCCAGCATGCCGGTGGTGAAGGTTGCCCGCATCGCCGGGCAGTACGCCAAGCCCCGCTCGGCCGACCTCGACGCGCTGGGCCTGAAGTCCTACCGCGGTGACATGGTGAATGGCTTCGCTCCCGACGCCGCGGTGCGCGATCACGATCCGTCCCGGCTGGTGCGGGCGTATGCCAACGCCAGCGCGGCGATGAATCTGGTGCGCGCCCTGACCTCGTCGGGTCTGGCCTCGCTGCACCTGGTGCACGACTGGAACCGGGAGTTCG
>NZ_JBPCSX010000196.1:0-7467 GCF_051006775.1 Mycobacterium sp. | reverse complement strand
CGCGGCGTCCCGGCCTTCGAACACGATGACGTGGCGCAGGCCGTTGGCCTTGGTCCAGTTCTGCAGCTTCAGCAACTCCACCTGCAGGATGTGCTTCTGTTCCTCGTAATCGGAACGTTCCATCCTGTGGTCATAGGGATAGTTCTCCCGCCAGGTGTCCACCATGACGCCCGAGGGGTCAAGAAGTACCGGGTCGTCATCTTCATCGTCGACGACGGTATAGCCGTCCAGGTGTATCTGCACGGGTGAAAACTAGCGTGATTGCGCTGCCACCGGGTGACCTATAGGTGAACGGTTAGTAAGACCCCGGCCGGGGCGTCACCGAACTGCCACGTCAGCTGCCTGCGGCTTCAGGAGACTCCGCGTTTGCGCCCGATCGAGATGCGGCCGTTGCGGCGGAACATGGCCAGCGCGGTCGCCAGCCGGCCGCGGTCCAGATCGGGTTGCAGGCCCGCACCCATCCGGTGCAACTGGTCGGTGTGCCAGTTCAGATCGAGCAGACCCTCGACGGATTTCAGCGCTTCGACCTTGCCAAGGCCGGCGGGAATCCGAAGCTGATGGGCGGTGAGGGAATCCAACCGCCCGGAGAGGATCGCGTCGGCGGCGTCGGGGGTGGTGGCGGTGGGCCGGCCCAGGCCCACCACGTCACATTCGCCGCCCTCGATCGCCGCGGCCATCGCCGAACGTGACCGGAAGCCACCGGTCACCGCCAACGGAACGCCACCGGAGAGGGTGCGCACAGTTCGCGCGTATTCCAGGAAATAAGCCTCACGTTTCCGGGTGCTCTCGGCGGCGCTGCCCATCATCGCCGACTGTTCGTAATTGCCACCGCTGACTTCGATCAGATCCAGGCCCTCATGCGACAGGGCCTTCACGACCTCGCGGGAGTCGTCCTCGCTGAAGCCGCCGCGCTGGAAGTCCGCCGAGTTGAGCTTGATGCCGACGGCGAATCCCGGCGACACCCGGGCGCGGATCCGACGGACGACCTCGAGCAGGAAGCGCATCCGGCGCTGCGGGTCACCACCCCACTCGTCGTCGCGGTGATTCGACAGCGGCGAGAGGAACTGAGCGATCAGGTAACCGTGCGCCGCGTGGATCTCGACACCGTCGAAACCCGCCGTCTCACAGACCGCCGATGTCGTCGCGAACCGTTCGATGATGTCCTCGATCTCCTCGGGCGTGAGCTCGCGGGGAGTCGGCGCACCGGGGATCTTGAGGGCGACCGCGCTGGGCGCCACCGGTGTGTGACCCAGGTTGAACGGATTGGCCTGCCGCCCCGGATGATTGATCTGCACCCAGGTCGGCACGCCGGCGTCCTTGGTCGACTTAGCCCACCTCGACAGCGCGTCCAGATGGCGTTCGTCCTCGATGACGACGTTGCCGGGCTCGCCGAGCTGGGTGCCGTCGATCATCACGTTGCCGGTGATGATCAGGCCGTACCCGCCCCGGCTCCACGTCGTGAAGAGACGCTGGAGCCGGTCGTCGGGGGCATGGTCGCGGCCGGCGAGTCCCTCACTGAGCGCGGCCTTCATGATCCGGTTGGGCAGCACCTGACCGCAGGGCAGCGTCAAGGGGTCGTTCAGCGATGTCATGGCGCTAGTTGTATCACCCTGCGATCGCGAGCAGTTCCTCCAGCGTGGCCAGCTGCTCGGTGGGCTCGCCGTCGAGTTTGGCCAGCAGCGTGGTGATCCCCGCGTCGCGGTAGTGGCTGATGCGTTCGGCGATGAAGTCCCGGGTGCCGACGAGGTTGGTGAGCCGGCCCAGGTCGATCGGAACGGCCGCCTTCGCCTCGTCGCGGTTGCCTTCCTGCCACAGCGAGGCCACCCGCTTGACGTCGTCGCCGTAGCCGAGGCGGGTGAAGGCATCGTTGTAGAAGTTGCGGCCGCCATCACCCATCGCCCCGATGGTGAACGCGTACCCGTCGGCGTGCCGGCGTTGCGCGGCGTGGGCGGAGGCCTCATCGGGGTGGATCTCGACGGCGACGGGTGCGACGAGTGCGATGTCGGCCAGGGTGCGCCCCGCACTCTGCGCACCCTCGCGCATCGGACCCAGGAATACCTCGGCTGCTTCGGGGATGAAGGTGTTGCCCAGCCAACCGTCGGCCATCTCGCCGGTGAGCCTCAGGTTCCGCGGCCCCAGCGCCGCGATATAGACCGGTACGTGGCCCGGCCGCACCATCGGGCGCAGCGCGGCTCCGCTGCTGTTCGGCAGTGGGAGCCGATACACCTCGCCGTCGTGCTGGAGCCGTTCCCCGCGGCTCACAATGCGGACGATCTCGATGGTCTCCCGGGTCATCGCGATCGGCTTGTCGAAACGCACGCCGTGCCAGCCCTCCATCACCCTCGGTCCGGAGGTGCCGATGCCCAGAATGAAGCGGCCGCCGGAGAGTTCCTCGAGACTGAGCGCCGAGGTGGCCAGCAGCGCCGGGCTTCGCGAACCGAGTTGCACCACAAAGGTTCCCAGGGTGATCGTCGACGTGACCGCGGCCAGGTAGCCCAGACCGGTCAGCGCGTCATACCCCCACACCTCGGGCACCCACAGCGAGTCGACCCCGAGGCGTTCGGCGGCCCGGGCGAACTGCGCCGCGCCCGGCTGGCGGGGTTCGATCATGGCGCCGATCTTCATCCGTGGGATGCTACCTGCGTGCGATACCGGGACCGGCCGACCATCGAAGTGACCCAGCGCGTCAACTGCGACGTCGCCACCGCGTGGCGCTATGTCAGCGACATCACCCTGCCGCTGCAGTCCTCACCGGAACTACAGTCCGTCGAGTGGCTCGACGGTGCCGACGGCGTTGCGGTCGGTGCGCGGTTCCTCGGCCGCAACCGCAATGCCGGGATGGGCGACTGGGAGACGGTGTCTCAGGTCATGGAGGTCGACGATCAGCGGCGGTGGGTGTGGAGCGTCATCGTCAACGACGAGGTCTCGACCACGTGGGGTTTCGAGGTCGAACCCACCAGTGACGGAACCCTGATCCGGCAGTGGGGCCGGCTCGGCCCGGGGTTCAACGGGTTGACCGCAGCGATCGCCGCTAATCCGGACAAGGAGGCCCGCATCATCGAGCGCCGGCTGACGCACTGGCGCGAGGTGATGGCCGCGAACCTGGAGTGGATCCGGCAGCAGATCGAGCGCTGAGCGGACGTGATTTCATGCCAAATCCTCGTGAGTGCGAATACGACTGTGCCTCAAGCGAACTGATGAGTCGGAGGAGATCACTGAGGCCGACTGGTTCCGGTCACCTCCCGGCACAGGCGATGAATAGACCATGCCCCGCGCCCCGCAATCCTTGACGCCTGGCAGCAAGGCATCTAGTCTTATTACTGACTGTTGCGTCAGTCAGTATCACTGGAGGCGGAATGCTTGCACGGCGTATACCACTGACGGAGTTGAGTCAGCGGCGGGCGAAGGCGATAGCCATGACCCGTGATCGTGGCCTGGACGCCCTTGTGGTGTGGGGTCGCGGCGGTCCTGCCGTCGACCACTATGGCGACGTCCTCTACCTGACCAACCACTTCCCGGCGATCTCATCGGCTGAACCCGACACCGAGTTGTGGAGTGGGCGTTCTTACACGGCCCTGGTTCTGCCCGTGCAGGGAGACCCGGTCCTGGTCGTCGATCTGCCCGAGATGGAAGCGGAATTCATCGACATCGCCGACGTGCGGCCGGCGATGAACGTCGCCGTCGGGGTCGCCGAGGCTCTCAAGGATCTCGGACTGCAGGATCGCCACATCGGACTCGTCGGCCACCACGTCTTTCTCGCCAGTCACCAGCGAATGATCTTCGACACGCTCGGACACCCCGTGCACTGGACCATCGCCGACGAGATTCTCGCCGAACTACGGGCGGTCAAGAGCGACGCCGAACTGGAGTTGATGAGGGAGGCCGCAACCGTCGGCGTCGGATGGATGTCAGCGATGTTCGAGGCGGCCGTGCCCGGAGTGACCGAGGGCCATGTCGCCGGGGCAGGGCTTGCCTACCTCGCCGAGCATGGCGGCATCCCCGCCGATCTGGACATCGCCTCCGGGGTGCGCGGCCACAAGCTGAAGTCCCACTTCGCCTTGCCCAGTTGGGACTACGAGCATCCGATGCAGGCCGGGGACATCTTCCACGTCGACGCGTGGGGCAGCATCGGCGGCTACTTCACCGACACCGCCCGCACCACCATCGTGGGCGGAAGACCGAGTTCGGATCAACTGCGCATCATCGACGGCACAATCGCCCTCGTTGAGCACCTCGTGGCCGGCATCCGGCCCGGTGTGCGATGCCGCGAGATCTACCAACGGGGAACGACATGGATGCGCGAGAACGGTTTTGCCGATCAAGTCGCCGACGAAGATGCCCACCACGACACCCACGTCAAGCACGCATCCATGTGGCCGTACTTCGGCCACGGCATCGGCCTCGGACTTGAGGCCCCCTGGCTGACGGGCGAGAGCGACGTGGTGATCCGAAAGAACATGACACTGGCGGTGGAGGTGTATTTCAACGCGCCCAACGGCGACCTGGCAGGATTCGAGCAGAACATCATCGTCACAGACGGCGCGCCGGAGAACATGACCGCAGGTCTGAGAAAGAAGTGGTGGGAATAGGACTCAGCGCGACCGCGCCGGCTTGACGGATGGAGCCCGCAGGTGGTCGCCGACCCACTGGTTCACCACGCCGCGGGCCTGCACCCGAACGGACTCGTCCACCAGCACACGTTCGATGAACCCGGCCAGCAGAGCGGTGAGAGCGGAAGCCGCGGAATCGGGGTCGACTCCGGCGTGGATCGACCCATCGCGCTGACCCTCTCGCACCGCGTCAGCGAACTCATCGACCCAGCGCCGAGTCATCGTTCGCACCCGGTCACGCAGTTCCTCGTCGAACGTCGCTGCCGCGTTGATCTCATGCCAGACAATATGATTCATCCGAATCTTTTTCGACGACTCGAACTCGGCGACGGCCGCCGTTCGAAGTCGCTCAAAACCGTTACCTTTGGCGGTCTTCAGGACCGCGGTCGGCGACAATCCCTCGTTGTAATCAAGTGTCGCCGCCAGCAAGCCCGCCCGCGACTTGAAGTGGTAGTAGGCCAGCGATTTGGTCACGCCGACCGCCTCGGCGACATCTTCGACGCGCAACCCGTATACCCCGCGTTCGGCGATCACCGCCCATGCCGCACGAAGCAATTCCTCGCGGTTGGATCTCGACATGGGCAATAACCTACGCCTTCGAGGACCAGAATCATCCGCGGCAGAAACCTCGTTGCGGTGGGATTGCGAAGAGAGTCGGGGTCACCTAAAGTCAGACTACTGACCGACGCGTCAGTCAGCGAACCATTGGCTCAACAGCGCTAAGGACAGTGGCGATGGATGAAACCAGGCTTGACGTCGAGGACGAAGTCGGACGGGTCGAAGAGGCGGGTATCGAGTGCCTGCCCGAGGAGGGGCGGACGTCACGCCCCCGGAATCTCTTCTACGTCTTCGTCGGCCTGAATTTCAGTTGGGCCGTCGTTGTCTACGGGTGGCTGCCGATGACTCTGGGCCTGACGTTCTGGTCCGCGGCGACATCGCTGACTCTCGGCGTTCTGGTGGGTTCGCTGCTCACGATGTGGGTGGCGCTGCTGGGGCCGCGGACCGGCACCAACATGACGGTGTCCAGTGGCGCCCATTACGGGATCCGCGGTCGGCTCATCGGCACGGCCCTGACTGTCCTGGGCACCCTGGTGTACACCGCGGTGACGGTCTGGACCAGCGGGGATGCCGTGGTCGCGGCCGGCAACCGGCTGTTCGGCCTGCCCGATAGCAACTGGGTCCGCGCGCTGACCTATGTGATCACCACGGCACTGTTCATCGTCATCGCCATCTACGGCCACGCGACGATCGTCGCCACCCAGAAGGTCATCGCCGTCGTCGTCGGCGCCGCACTGGTCGCGGGCGTGTTCGCTTTCGCCGGCAGCTTCGACGCGACAAGGACCACCGGCGAGCTGGCGCTGGGCAGTTACTGGCCGACGTGGATGTTGTCCTTCGTCCTCGGGGTCGCCGGACCGGTGTCCTACGCCACAATCATCGGCGACTACACCCGACGGATCTCCCAAGTCCGGTTCTCCGACCGCCAGGTCCTGGTCGCCATCGCCGGCGGGCTCGTCGTCGGCGAACTCATCCCGATGATCTTCGGCATGTTCACCGCCGCCTCGTTCACCGAAGCCAGCGACTCCTACATGTTCGACCTCGTCGGAAACTCCCCCGGCTGGTACGTCCTGCCCATCCTGGTCGTCGGGGTCCTCGGCGGGCTCGGCCAAGGCGTGACGAGCATGTACGGGACCGGCCTCGACCTCGAATCGCTGCTCCCCCGCCTATCGCGGGTCCAAACCACTGTCCTGGCCGCACTGCTGTCGATGGCCCTGGTCTTACTCGGCGTGTTCGCCCTCAACGCCGCCGACGCTTTCACCACCGTCACGATCTTCCTCAACGCCATCACCGTTCCGTGGGTCGCCGTCCTGGTGGTCGCCGCCATCCGTAATCGCAACCGCCCCTACGACTTGCACGATCTCCAGGCCTTCGCCCAGGGCCGGCACGGCGGCCGCTACTGGTTCACCGGCGGATGGAACATGCCCGCGGTCGTCGCGTGGTTCAGCGGCGCCGCCGTCGGGGCCTTGGCGGTCGACACCGGCTCCTATCAGGGGCCGCTGGCCGGCATCGCCGGCGGAATCGACATGACCACACTGGGATCGTTCGTCATCGCGGTGGTGGTCTACGGGCTCGCGATCGCAATCGCCCCTGGCCGCGTCGACGCGCCCACCGGACTCGGGGTGCCCGCTCGATGACAGTTCGCGACGGGGTGACGCCGCGCCTGGGTATCGCCTACGTGGCGGCGCTGCCGCCAGAGGGATTACGCGAAGCGGCGATCACGGCGGAGGAGGCCGGCCTCGACGAATTCTGGCTGTGGGAGGACTGTTTCACCCACGGCGGGCTGACGACGACCGCGGCCGCACTGGCCTGGACGCATCGCATCCCGGTCGGCATCGGACTGTTACCGGTGCCGCTCCGCAACGTGGCACTCGCCGCAATGGAACTGGCCAGCCTGCACCGGCTGTTTCCCGGGCGCCTGATCGCCGGGATCGGACACGGGGTCCAGGAGTGGATGGGACAGACCGGGGCCCGGGTGGCCTCGCCGATGACGTTGCTGCAGGAGTATCACGATGTCCTGCGGGGGCTACTTGCCGGGCAGACCGTCACCTTCGAAGGCCGCTACGTCCACGTCGAGGACGTCACCCTGTCCTTCCCTCCGGCCGGCGAGGTCGAGTTGATGCTCGGCGGCAGAGGACCCAAGTCGCTGGCCTTCGCCGCGCAGCACGGTGACGGCACCCTGTTGGATGCCGGTCAGGGTGACGCGGAGATCGCCCGAACATGTGCGCTCATCCGCCAGGCACGACAGACTGCGAAGGCAGAGCACCTGCGGCACAACGTCTACGCCCTGCTGATCGCCGCC
>NZ_JBPCSX010000195.1:0-11250 GCF_051006775.1 Mycobacterium sp. | reverse complement strand
GGTAACGGCGGCGCCGGCGGCGCAGGCGCCGACGGTGGCACCGGCGGTCGAGCCGGGAGCGGACGGACCTGGCTCAGCAGCGGCGGCGACGGCGGCGCGGGCGGCGACAACGCAGTGGGCGGCGAGCTCACCGGACTGCCGGCGCTCGGCGGATCCGGCGGCACTGCCGGGCTGCTCGGCTCACACGGCGCGGCCGGACGCGCCGGGGCGGGCGGCACAGTCCCGATGGGCGACGGACCGCTGCTGCCGATCTCTCCGACCGGTACCTGGCTGACCAACAGCGACGGCCAGGTTGTCATCGCCCACGGGCTCAATGAGGTTTACAAGCTGCCCCCGTACGAGCCGTCAGCATCCGGGTTCAGCGCCGACGACGCCGCGTTCCTGGCGGCCAACGGGTTCACCGTGGTGCGGGTGGGCGTCATCTGGGCCGCGGTCGAACCGGAGCCGGGTGTGTTCGACACCGCCTACCTGGACTCGATCAATGCCACCGTGCAGATGCTCGCCGATCACGGTATCTACAGCCTGATCGATATGCACCAGGACAACTACAGCACCACCTTCGGCGGGGAGGGCGCGCCGACCTGGGCCACGATGACCGGCGGACTGCCCAACCCGGACTTCGGTTTCCCGGGTAACTACTACGCCAACCCCGCGGAGAACTACGCCTGGGATACGTTCTGGGCCAACGCGAATGCATCCGATTCGGTGGGTCTGGAAGACCACTACGCAAAGACCTGGGAGAACGTAGCGAGCTATTTCGCCGGGAATCCCGCGGTGGTGGGCTATGAGCTGATGAACGAGCCGTGGCCCGGAACAAGTTGGGGTGCAACCCTTCTCGGTAGCCCGTTCTTCGCATTCCAGATGCTGGTGCCGATGTACAACCAGGTTGCGGCCGCGATCCGGGCCGTCGACCCGGCAACGCCGATCTTCTTCGAACCGACCAGCGCGGCGGTTGCGGAGATCTCCCAATTACTCGGACTGCCCGACCCGATGGGAATGATCGACGACCTGATCAGCGTTTACGCCTTCCATGATTACTGCTCGGATACCAACTTCGGTATCAGTTGCTCGCAGATCGCCAACACGCTGGCCCGCAATGCCGTTCGGTTCGCCGACGAGAACAACATCCCGTCGTTCATGAGCGAGTTCGGCGCCACCAGCGACGCCCCGCGGTTGTTCGACCAGATGAACGCCGGGGACATCCGTCAGGTGGGCTGGACGGAGTGGGCGTATTCCGGCGTGGGTGATATCACCACACACGTCGATCCGGACTGGGAGGCGCTGGTGTACGACCCGGCTCTGCCGCCCACCGGCGCCAATGTCAACACCGGCAACCTCGCGGTGCTGGCCGCGCCGTATCCGCAGACCATCTCCGGGATCCCGCAGGGCTGGACGGTCACCGGCAACACCTTCCGATTCAGCTACTCCACCGAAAGGGCCGATGGCTCAGGGGCATTCGCCGCGGGCTCATTGACGACGATCTCGGTGCCGGAGTTCGGGTACCCGAACGGCTACACGGTGAGCGTGACGGGCGGCCAGGTGGTCTCGACACCGAACGCACCGCGACTGGTCATCGCCGCCGACAACGGCGCCACCACCGTCAGCGTTGTGGTGACCGCAGCCGCCGGCTGAGACCGGTCGCGCGGACCGCGCGGCGATCTATCGCGGCGCGCACCTGCTCTGCGGAGCCGATCAGCCGAACCTTGTTCCGGGCTCGGGTGACCGCGGTGTAGAGCAGTTCTCGGGTCAGCAGCCGGGAGTCCTCGGCGGGCAGCAGCACAGTCACCTCGGTGGCTTGACTGCCCTGACTCTTGTGAATCGTCATGGCGTGCATGGTCTCGATATCGGCCAGCCGGCCGGTGGCGAACTCCACCGGCCCGGCCGAACCGGACATGACGGCGCGCAGGACACCGTCACGCTGGACCGCGACACCGGTGTCACCGTTGTAGAGACCCAGACCGTAGTCGTTTGCGGTCACCAGCACCGGCCGCCCGACGTACCAGGCAGACCACATCGGGGTATCGGTCTGCTCGGCCAGCCAACGCTCGACCTGGCGGTTCCAATAGCTGACGCCGTGCTGACCGCGGCGGTGCGCACACAGCATCCGGTGTTCGTCGAGGGTGGCCAGCGCGGCCTTCCCATCGCCGAGGATGGCCGCTTCACGCAGTGCAAGGGCATGTGGCACAAGTACTTTGCGCAGAATATCGGCCGGCCGCTGGGTGTCGACCCATTCGATGTGCTCACCGCCGGCGGCGAGGATCTCCAGTGCTTCATCGGCTTTGCCGTCGCGGATCGCGAAGGCCAGCGAGCGGATCGACTCCCCGAAACGGTGCGAGGTGACCAGCCGGGCGATCGGGGTGTCATCCACCGCAGCAAGACCCTCGACGAGGTCGGCCAGCACCGCGCCGGCCTCCACCGAGGCCAGCTGGTCGGGGTCGCCGACGAGCAGCAGCCGCGATTCCGGCCGCACCGCCTCCAGCAGCCGGGCCATCATGGTCAGCGACACCATGGAGGTCTCGTCGACGACGATCACGTCATGCGGCAGGCGGTTGTCCCGGTTGTGCCGGAACCGCGATGAGGTGTCCGGCCGGCTGCCCAGCAGCCGGTGCAGTGTGGTGGCGGTCAACGCGGGCAGCCGGTCGCGGTCGGCCTGATCAAGAGCATCAACCTCGATCTGCACGGCTTCGAGCAGGCGAGCCGCGGCCTTACCGGTCGGGGCGGCCAGCGCGATCCGCGGGCGCGAGCGCCCGTCGAGTTCGGCCTGCTCGGCCAGCAGTGCCAGCAGTCGCGCGACGGTGGTGGTCTTGCCGGTGCCCGGGCCACCGGTCAGCACGGTCAGGGCACGGGACAGCGCAACCTCGGCTGCGCCGCGTTGCTCGGTGTAGGTACCGGAGAACAGCCGGGCGATATCCGGGGGCGTGCCCGAGCGCCGCGTCGATGCCAGGGCCAGCACGTCCTCGGCGACCCGGCACTCCTCGATCCAGTAGCGGTCCAGGTAGAGCAGGCCCTCATCGACGTGCACCACCGGTGGGTCACCGGCAAGCACGCTGCCCGATACCGCAGCCAGCCACTGCGCGGGATCCGGCCATGGCAGCTGCGGCTCACCGACCTGGGCCGCCACGCCTGTCAGGTCCAGGCAGACCGAACCACCGCGCACCGCCCGCACCACGAATGCGACGGCCAGCGCCACCAGTTCGTTCTCATCCTTGGCCAGCTGGGTGAGCCGTTGGGCGACGAGCACATCGGAGGCGTCGATCACCCCGGCCTCGTTGAAATCGCGCAGCAGCCCGGTGGCGGAGACACTGCGCCGCCAGTCAGCGGCGTCGGCGGTGTTTCTCGCAGGCGTGCTCATGGCGCCACCCGGCGTCCGTCGAGCAGATCGGAGATCGCGATCACCAGTTCCGCCGGCGGCTGCCAGCCGAACACACCTGCCGGGTGCCCGTCGGTGACGGGGGTGTCCGGTCCGCACATCCCACGGACGAACAGATACAGCACACCGCCCAGGTGACGGTCCGCGGTGTAGTCGGGCAGCCGCCAGCGCAGGAACCGATGCAGCACAACGCAGTACAGCAGCGCCTGCAGCGGGTAGTCGGAGTGCAGCATGGCCTCGGCCATCCGCTCCGGGGTGTAGTCGGCGGCGGTCAGCGGCCGGTCGGTCTCGCCGAGCCAGTTGGTCTTGTAGTCCGCGACGAGGTAGCGGTGGCCGTCGGATCCGTCTGCGCGGGCGGGGATGCGCATCACGAGGTCCAGCGAGCCGCTGAGATAGCCGCGCAGCGACTGGACGCCCAGGGTGGCGTCGGTGAGCCGGTCCGCGTAGGGGGCCATCGGATCACCGGCGGGCAGCTGCCGCTCCAGTAGCCGGCCGACGTCGGCCAGCCGGATATCCGGCGCACTCGCTCTTGAATCACCACCGGCCAGCGGGAACTCGAAGTCCAACTCGCACAACCGATCCGGCAGGCTGATCTGACGCAGCGTGAGGTCATCGGCCAGCGGACCCAGCGGGGTGTCATGCATCGGCACCAGAGCCGCGGCAAGTTCGGCGGTGCCGACATCCACCGGCCACCACGCCGCATGCTTGTCGATCTGGGTCGCCAGTTCGGCCTCCAGATCCGCCGCCAACGGGTCTGCGTGTTCGAGCACCGCGTGCACCAGGCTGCCGAATTTGGCGCCCATCGGCAGGTCCGCCATCGGCGATGGCAGATCCGCCCCCCCGGCCGGTTCGGTCGGGGCGTTCAGCGCGATATCGCCGACCTCGTCGTCGAGTTCGACGATCTCGGGCTCACTGCTCACCCCGACACTCTCCTGCGCCGACCGCACCAGACCGGAGTAGGAGGTGCGTCGCCAGCCGGTATCGATGCCGCGGTGGAAGTGCCGCACCCCGAGGTTCTCCGGCGCGATGTCGGCGGGGATCGCCGCGATCGGCGCGATGACCGCGTCCTCGACCACCGGCCCGCCGGCCGCTTCCCACTCGCGGAAGATCATCAGTGCCTCGTCGTCGGTCACGGTCTTGGTGGCGCACTGATCGGGGATCAGCGTCTCGCCCGGGCGACGGCCGCGCATCAGCCGGGACAGCCCGCCGTTGGGTTCGTCACGCGAGGGAGCCCACCACGTCACCACCTGCGCCTGGGCCCGGGTCATCGCCACATACATCAGCCGGCTGTCGTCACCGGCGGCCTCGCGGCGTCCCAGCACTGCGACGTCGGCGTAGTCGGCGCTGCCCTTCCCACCGATATGCAGGCAGCGGGCCCTGTTGTCGTGGAACAGGATCTCGTCGCGCTGCTGCACATTGCGATTGAACGCAAACGGTAGGTAGACGATCGGGAACTGCAGGCCCTTGCTGCCGTGCACGGTCATCACCTGGACGGCGGCGGCGTCGCGGTCGAGCCGCTTGTTGTGCTCGGCCACTCCGCTGCGCTCCTCCCGGCGATCACGCAGCCAGTCCCGCAGGGCGGGCAGCGTCAGGTGTTCGCGGTGCGCGGCCTCCTGTAGTAGCTGGGTCACATGCGCCATGTCGGTCATGTACCGCTCGCCGTCGCGATAGGACAGCGTGCGGTCGGCCATCCCGCCGAGCCGGGCGGCCTCGAACACCGCCGCCACCCCGCAGGACCGGGCGTGGTCGGCCCACTCCCGGATGGTATCGGCAACCCGGTCGGTGAGCGAGTCCCCCTGGGCCGCAAGGTCTTCGGCGGTGCAGCCGAAGAACATGGTCGCGGCAGCGGCTCGGACAACGCCGGAGCGGTGCGGCTGGTCGAAGGCGTCCAGCAGTGCAAGCCAGTCGTCGCAGGCCTCGGAGTCGAAGACGTCGGAGTCGCCGGTATAGACCGCCGGTATGCCGGCGTCGGTCAGCGCCGCGAAGCAGACGCGGGCGTCTCTGCGCTTCTCGACGATCACCGCGATATGACCGGCCCGGACCCGCTCGCCGTCGAAGGTCGCGGGGCCGGCCAGCAGTGCGGCGATATCAGCGGCCAGGTCGGCCCCGATATAGGACCGCAGGTCGTCGATCGCGATCACCTTGTCGCCGCTCTTATCGAAGGCCGCGCGCGACACCACCCGCAGCCGGAACGGGTTATCGCGGGGGGCGCCGGCCAACCGCGTTCCGGGGTGATGTGCGTCGACGTCGTGCACGACGATCCGGGGGTCACCGAGCCGGGTGCCGCGCAGCACCGCCTGCAGGCGATCGACCAGTGCGGCGTCGCTGCGCCAGTTGGTGCCCATGGTCTGCTTCTCGCCGGCGGAGTCCGCAGCCTCGAGGTAGGTGTGGATATCGCCGCCGCGAAAGGCGTAGATCGCCTGCTTGGGATCGCCGATCAGCACCAGGGTGCTCACATTGTGGAAGGCGTGGTTGATCACCCGCCACTGCACCGGGTCGGTGTCCTGGAACTCGTCGACCATGACGATGGGCCAGCGCCTGCTCATCCGCACCCGGGCCGGTGAGTCGTCGGCCTCCAGCGCGTCGGCGAGCCGGGTGAGCAGATCGTCGTAGCCGAGGATGCCCTGCCGGCGCTTGCGGATCTCGATCTCGGCCCGCACCGCTTCGGCGAAGTCGATGCAGGCGGCGGCATAGCTGTCCGGCTCGGGGTCGGACGGACGCAGTTCGGTCGACGGGTTGTTGATCACCTCGCGGGCGACCTTGAGCGCGCGCTTGTAGGGCAGCGGCGGCTCTTCCCTGTCCTTACCGAAGCGGCCGAGGTAGAGGTCGTCGACGATCTCGACGACCAGATCATCGAGACTCTCGACCAGCTTGACGCCGGCATCGCTGTCCCCGGCCACGCCGAGTGAGGTGAGCACCAGATTGCAGAACTGGTGGATGGTCGCGATGGTGGCGGCATCAAACCCGGCCAGCGCATCCCCGAGACGCTGCCTGCGGGCGCAGAGTTCGTCCGCCGTCCCGGTCAGCAGATGGCGCACCAGTTCGTTCTCGCCGATCAGACCCGCGTCATCGAAGGAGGCCAGCGCATGGGAGATCTGCCGGCGCACCCGCTCGCGCAACTCCTGGGTGGCGGCCCGGCTGAAGGTGATGAGCAGCATCTGGTCGAGGGTGGCAACACCTTCGGCGATGTAGCGGGTGACCAGACCCGCCAGCGCGAAGGTCTTGCCGGTGCCGGCGCTGGCCTCCAGCACGGTGGTGGTACCGGGCTCGGGCAGTGGGCCCAGGAGATCGAAGGTGCTCATCGTGCCCCCCGCATGGACTGCAGCAGTGGCCGCCACAGCCGCGCGGCGTAGGCGCCCAGGCGGGTGTTCTCCCCCGGCTGCTCCTCGCCCGGGCGCACCGGTTCCATCAGGTCCGACAACGGCGCGCCGGCCTTCCACACCCGAGCGTGCGCCGGCGAGCGGTCCTCGCCGGGGAAGTTGTCATTGGATTTCCAGTGGAATCCGGCCGCGTACACCGGGTCGCCACCACTGCTGCGGGCATCCGCCCACGCGAAGGAGGTTTTGAGTGGCAGCGGAATCGGCTCGCGGCGGCCGGTGTCGTACATGGCGACGAGATCGCGCAGCAGCTCGCGTGCCGATGTGGCCGGGCAGTCGATGTCCTCCCGGCGGGCGCCGTCGCCCTTCTTGCGCCGGCCGATGCATACCGCGGTCCATTCCTGACCGGGATCGTGGGCGGCCAACGCCAGCAACGGAATCCAGGCTTCGAGGAGATGCTTGCCGCCGAGTTTGGAGTAGGTGACCGACACCAGACGATCACCGAAGACCGGTGACACGGTGCCGGTCAGACGTCGCCCCGAACCGAGATCGATATCGACGTCCACGGCGTTGGCCGGGGTGGTCCGGAACGCGGCCGCCTCCACCGCCAGCACCGCGGCCTGCTCGCGGATCCTGCGCGCGGTCCGCCAGCCGATCTGACCGGGCGGCAGCGTTCCGCGGCACCACTCCGCATTGAGCGCGCGTTCCGGGCTCATCCCGCGCAGCATGTCGGAGAGCATGCGATCACCGACGGTCCACTCGTCGAGGGCGTTGATCTCGACCGGGATGGCGTCCTCGACACCCTCGACCTCGGCGGGCAGTGTGTAGTCCAGGGACCGGAAGAAACCCTTCACCGGATCCTTGAAGAAAGCCACCAGATCGGCCAGCGAGACGTCGCCGTTCTCGAGTGCGGGCAGCACGGTGGTGGCGAACTTCGGCCGTTCCTCATGTAAACCCTCGGCGGCACGGGCGGCGCGCAGCACCGTCGAGTCGAAGGTGAACGGTTGCTCGGGTTCGGCGAGGACCACCGCGCCGGGTGTGACATTGCGGATATCGAAGGGCTGCAACGGATGCTGGGTGACCACGGCCTCGCGCACCGGGGTCTCGGTGGTCAGATCGATGGCGTCGATCAGCTCCGCGAGCGGAACCGCGGGCGGGCGCAGATGTCCGGTGAACTCATTGGCGCCGGTGTAGGTGATGACCAGCGTCTCGGTTGCGGCGCAGACGGCGTCGAGCAACAGCTGACGATCCTCGGAGCGGACGTCACGCTCGCCGGTCTGCGGGTCGCGGGCCAGTGCGTCGTCACCGTCGACGGCTCCGATCCTGGGGAACACCGTGTCGTCGAGACCGACCAGGCACACCACCCGGTGCGGCACCGAACGCATCGGCACCATGGTGCACACCGTCAATGTGCCGGTGCGGAAGTTGGCCCGGGTGGGCCGGCCGGCGAGGTGGCGCTGCAGCAGCTGTTCGATATCGGGTAGCCGCAACGCGGTGGCGGCACGGGTGCCGGCCCGGGCCAGCACATCGTTGAACTCGCGTTCCAGCTGGCTCATCTGCCAGGCGTCGTCATCGACGACCCGGGTGAGCAACCGGACACCCTCGACCAGCGAGGTCAGCCAGTCGCGCAGTGGCCGGGTGCCGGCGAGGGAGTCCACCACTTGTTGCAGCCGGCCGACGAACTCGGAGAGCCTGCCGGCCAGGTCCACCCGGTTGCTGCCGACATCATCGAGCGGCAAGGTGGCGTCGATCCAGGCCTGCGAGTCATCCGAGAGGGCCACCCCGGCCAGGATCCGGTCCAGACCGAAACGCCAGGTGTGATGAATGAAGCTGAGCCCGTAGGGTTCCCGATGCTCCTTGTCGAAACCCCACCGGATGTTGGATTCCCGCACCCAGTCGGTGATGTCGTCGAGGTCGTCATCGGTGAAGTCGAACCGGGCCCGCACCGGTTCGGACGTGATGAGGTTGAGCACCTCGCTGGCGGTCACCCTGCTGCCGGCCAGGGTGAGCAGTTGGGCGGCCACAGCCAGGAGTGGGTTGGTCTGCACCAGTGAGCGGTCAGCCAACCGCACCCGCAGTTGATTGGCGGGGTGTGCGTTCGGGACAACCTCGCCCAAGCCGAAGTCGGCGGCGATCAGTGGGGCGTAGGTCTCGATATCGGGGCACATGACGAGGATGTCGCGCGGTTCCAGCGTCTCGTCATCGGCGAGCAGACCCAGCAGCACCTCACGGAGCACGTCCACCTGACGGGCCGGGCCGTGACAGCTGTGCACCTGCACCGAACGGTCGCCGGGCGCGAGCCTGCGGCCCTGCGGCCGAACGGCATTGGCGGCGATATCGGACTGCAGCCAGCCCAGCAGAGTGTCGGGGTTTGCCGAACCCGGCAGGAACTCATCGCCGGCCGCATCGATGGGCAGGCTGCGCTGCAGATCCCGAAGGTCACGGCCCAGGGTGGCCAGCAGGGGGTGCTCGACCCTACGGTGACTGGTGTCATCACGACGCGGGATGACACCGCGTAGATCGGACAGCTCCGACCACAGTGCGGCGCTGGGGTGCGGCAGCCACAGATGAACCTCGTGGTGGGCGGCCAACGCCTCGAGCAGTTCGATATCGGTGCGCGACAGCCTGGTGTGGCCGAACATCGACACCCGCGACGGCAGCTGGTCCGCACCCGAACTACGCAGCTGCGCAATGGTTTTCGCGTGCCGGATATGCGGCGGGTCGATACCCATGACGTCGACCAGCCGGCGCCACAACTCGGGCTGCCAGGCCAGGTCGTCATCGAGGTCGCCGGTGTCGCCGTCGAGCCAGTCCGCCAGCAGTGCGGGGCGCTGCCGGGCGTAGGAGGCGAACAGCCCGGCCAGCCGGCGGGCCACCGCATAGCGGCGGCCCGATCGCAGTTCCTGCTCGTCGACGCCGGCGCTGAAATGGCCGAGGTGGGTGGCCAGGGTTGTGCACCACGGCGCGTCGAGGTTGGCGTCGATGACTTCCAGCAGCGGCCAGGCCATGGCATCCGGTGACCACGGGTCGTCCTCCCGGGTGCCGGTGATCTCGGCGATCAGCGATGCCGGCGACCGGAACGCGACCCCCGCGCACACCCCGTCACCAGCCCCGTCACCGTGGCCCCGGCCCAGGATGTGCGAGAGCCGCTGGGAGAGCCAGCGCTCGACCCCGCGTGCGGGCACCACGACGAGATCCTCGGCGAACGGATCGGAAGGCGGCGTGGCCAGCAGGTCCCCCAACCCGTCCGCGAGAACGTCAGTGCGTTCGGCGCGGTGAATATGCAATGCCATCGGAGATCAACCTAGACCCAGCCCCCGACAAGGGAGGCGGGGTCACGCCTCATGCCGACAGGCCCGGAGCCGGCGCGGCCGGCAGCGTCACACTGAACGTCGCGCCCTCGCCCAGCTTCGAGGCCACCCGGATATCACCGCCGTGCGCCTGCACGACCTCGCGGACCAGAGCCAGGCCGATACCGTGGGACTCGCGGTCGGGACGGGTGGTGTGCGCGGCCCCGCGAGCGAAACGGTTGAACAGCGTCGCCATCGTGGCGTCGTCGATCCCGACGCCGTCATCGGCCACCGCGACCACCACGTTCTGCGCGTCGCGACGCACAGTCACCTGCACCGTGCCGCCCGGATGCTGATGTCCGAGGGCGTTGTCCACCAGTGCTGTCAGCGCGCGGCGCACGGCAGACTCCGAGCCGATCACCTCCGCGTGGTCCCCGGCCGTCCGGAAGGACAGCGTCACACCGAGAGACGTGGCATGGGCGCTCATGCTGTCGCAGACCGATGCCGCCACCGCCGCCATATCCACCCTGCCGGTCCCGGAACCGCTGGCGGTCATGGTGGCCGACGCGAGCAGATCGTCGACGATGCCGTTGAGCACCCTGGTGTCATCGACCAGTGCGTCGGCATCCCGTCGGGCGCCCTCGAGATCACCGGTGTGCACGCGGCGGGCCACCAGTTGCGCACGGGTGTGCAGCACGGTCAGCGGCGCGCGCAGCTCGTGGGAGGCGTCGGCGACGAATCTGCGCTGCAGGGCCAGCGCCTGGGCCAGCGGCCGCACCGCGCGGCGGGTGAACAGCACGACCACCAGAATCGACGCCGCGATACCGGCCAGCTCCGCCAGCGCCAGTGAGCTCAGCAGCCGGGCCCGACCGGCCCGGTAGGGCGAAAGATCAAGCATCGCAACGACTCGGCCCTCGGGGCGGTCAACCACCAGTGCCTGATACTCACGGTCACGATCGTGGATCTCATGGCGGCCGGCGGGTCCCGACAGCAGCGGCACTCCTACCTTTCCACCATCGCTGGCCGCCACACGGCCGTCGCTATCGCGCAATGCCAGTTCCATACCCGGCGGGGGGTCCTCGACATCGTCGGCGCTCATCGCCACCGCGGTCAACTGGTCGGTGATCTGGTTGTCCTGGGCGCGGACGTAGAGAGCGGCGATGACGACACCGACCAGCAGCAGAAGGGCGGCCAGCGCGACGGAGGTCTGGATCGCCACGATTCGGCCGGCTCGGCGAATGGCGCTGAGATCTCCTGCGGGAACGCTCATTCC
>NZ_JBPCSX010000194.1:0-28021 GCF_051006775.1 Mycobacterium sp. | reverse complement strand
GTGGAGCCGATGACGGGAATCGAACCCGCGTATTCAGCTTGGGAAGCTGATGTTCTGCCATTGAACTACATCGGCATGGCAAGCCAACGATAGCAATCCCGATACGCTCGTCGGGTGCTGCTCTCCGATCGCGACATCCGGGCCGAAATCGCCGCCGGACGCCTGGGCATTGATCCGTTCGACGACTCCCTGGTCCAACCGTCGAGCGTGGACGTCCGGCTCGACAACCTGTTCCGGGTGTTCAACAACACCCGCTACACCCATATCGACCCAGCCGAACAGCAGGACGAGCTGACCAGCATGGTGGCGCCCGCCGAGGGTGAGCCCTTCGTCCTGCACCCCGGCGAATTCGTGCTGGGCTCCACACTCGAATGCTGCACGCTGCCCGACGACCTCGCCGGCCGGCTCGAGGGCAAGTCCTCGCTGGGCCGGCTGGGTCTGCTGACCCACTCCACGGCGGGCTTCATCGACCCCGGTTTCTCCGGCCACATCACGCTGGAGCTGTCCAATGTGGCCAACCTGCCGATTACCCTCTGGCCGGGGATGAAGATCGGGCAGCTATGTCTACTGCGGCTGACAAGCCCCGCTGAACACCCCTACGGCAGTGCGTCGGTGGGCTCGAAATACCAGGGTCAGCGGGGGCCTACCCCGTCGCGTTCCTATCTGAACTTCATCCGCTCCAGCTGATCCCGCCGACCACCTTCTGGCCGCCGTTGGGTTAGCGTCGGGGGATGGACACTGCCGCCGCCCTGATCGCCGAGAATGCGGCCTTCGCTGATCTTCTCCGTGATGCGGACATGGCGACTCCGGTGCCGACCTGTCCGGAATGGACTCTTGATCAGTTGATGCGTCATGTCGGCCGGGGTGACCGTTGGGCCGCCCAGATCATCGCCGAGCAGGCGGTCGACTACATCGATCCCCGCACGGTTCCCGGGGGCAAGCCAACGCAGGGCGACGAGACCGCATGGCTGCACGACGGGGCGCGCGCACTGCTGGACGCGGTGGTGGGCACCGGCCCGGATACGACGGTGTGGACATTCCTGGGCCCGCGGCCCGCGGCCTGGTGGATACGCCGCCGCCTGCACGAGACTGCCGTGCACCGCGCCGACGCCGCATTGGCACTCGGCGTCGACTTCGACATCGCTCCGGAGCTCGCCGCGGACGCCGTCACCGAATATCTCGAACGCACAGTCGCACGCGCCAACGAAGAAGGTCCCGGCGCCGGTGACCGGCCACTGGGCGAGGGTCAGTCGGTGCATCTGCACGCCGCCGATCCGGGTCTCGGCACCGCGGGGGAGTGGACCATCCTCGGCCGATCCGACGGCGTGGCACTGGACCACGAGCATGGCAAGGCAGACGTCGCCCTGCGCGGGTCCGCCCGCGACCTGCTGCTGGCCGTGGTCCGACGGCGCGGTGCTGCCGACCTTGGCCTTGAGGTGTTCGGCGATCAGGCGGTGTGGGACACCTGGCTTGCCCGCACACCGTTCTAGCTGGAGTAGTTTGGGCCACCATGAGCACTTCGGAGATCGCGACCGTCCTGGCCTGGCACGACGCCCTCAGCACCGGGGACCTCGACACGCTGGCCGCCCTGTCGAGCGACGATATCGAGATCGGTGACTCCCACGGGGCCGGGCAGGGCCATGCCGCACTGCGCGAGTGGGCGCAGCGCTCCGCCGTGACCATCGAGGTCGGCGAGATCTACTATCGCGACGGGGTGGTGGTTGTCTCGGAGCGGATCACGCGCAAGGCGGACACCGCCGCCGTCAGCACGGCGGCCTCGGCTTTCCGGGTGGTGCACGACCACGTCACGTCGGTGTTCCGGCACCCTGACCTTCCTGCCGCACTGGCTGCCACCGAATTGGCAGACGAAGACCTCCAGGCCTGACCGGCATGCGCGGCATCATCCTGGCCGGCGGATCGGGTACGCGGCTCTACCCGATCACTCAGGGGGTCAGCAAGCAGCTGCTGCCGGTGTACGACAAGCCGATGATCTACTACCCGCTCTCGACGTTGATGCTGGCGGGGATCCGCGACATCCTGGTGATCGCAACCCCCGAGGACAGTCCCGGATTCACCCGCTTGCTCGGTGACGGCTCACAGTTCGGTATCAGCATCACCCACGCCGTCCAGAGCAGTCCCGACGGTCTGGCACAGGCCTTCCTCATCGGTGCGGACCATATCGGCACCGGGCCGGTAGCGCTGATCCTCGGCGACAACATCTTCTACGGGCCCGGCGTCGGCACAAACCTGAAGCGCTTCAACAATGTTGACGGCGGCGCCATCTTCGCCCACTGGGTGGCCGACCCCTCTGCCTACGGCGTGGTTGAGTTCGCCGCGGATGGAACGGCGTTGGCGTTGGAGGAGAAGCCCGCCACGCCGAAGTCCAACTACGCGGTACCAGGGCTGTACTTCTATGACAACGAGGTCGTCGAGATCGCCCGGTCCCTGCGGCCCAGCGCGCGGGGTGAGCTGGAGATCACCGATATCAATCGGACCTACCTCAACCGCGGTCGGCTGTTGGTCGAGGTGCTGCCGCGAGGTACCGCCTGGCTGGACACCGGAACCTGCGACTCCCTGTTGGAGGCAGGCAATTTCGTGCGGACCATCGAGGCCAGGCAAGGTCTGAAGGTGTCTTGCCCGGAGGAGATCGCCTGGCGGATGGGCTTCATCGACGACGGCCAGTTGGCCGCGGCTGCGCAGACCCAGCTCAGTTCGGGCTACGGCCAGTATCTGTTGGAGCTGCGGGATCGGCGCTAGCGGTCGGGGTGGCCAGCGCCGCGGCGACCGCCGTGGTCAGCGGTACCGCCAGTGCCAGCGCGATACCGCCCACTGCGGAGCGGGCTATCTCGATCGCCACGCCTTCACTGGTCAGCACATCGGTCAGTGAGCGATTCGCCACGCTGAACAACAGCAGCAGCGGAAGTGAGCTGCCCGCGTAGGCAAGCACCAGTGTGTACACCGTGCTGGCGATGTGATCACTGCCGATCCTCATCCCGCGCAGGAATATCTGGCGGCGGGTACCGCCCCCGAGATGGGCGAGCTCGAAAACCGCCGACGCCTGGGTGATGGTGACGTCGTTGAGCACGCCCAGTGAACCGATGATGAAGCCGGCCAGCAGTAGGCCCTTGATCGAGACGTGATCCATGTATGCGGCGACTTCGTTGTTGTTGTCCTGCGACAAGCCAGTCAGATGGGTGAGTTCGATTGCCGCCCATGACAAAAACGCGGCCAGCAGCATTGCGGTCAGTGTGCCCAGCAGCGCAGCGCTGGTGCGTAGGCTCACCCCGTGCGCCAGATAGATCACCGCGAAGAGGATCGCCGCCGACGCGACCAGTGCGGCCGGTAAGGCGGGTGCGCCGTCACGCAGCGCAGGCAGCAGAAACACCACAAGAATGCTGAAGGCCACGATGATGCCGATCAGCGCGCGCAGCCCACGCCAGCGGGCGACCGCCACGATCACAATGGCGAAAGCCGCCCCCAGCAGTGTCAGCGACCATCCGCGCTCATAGTCGTAGAAGCCGTAGCTGGTAGCGCCCTGCTGATCGACCTGACGAAAGATCCGGATGGTGTCGCCTGGCATCAACTCCGGTTGACCGGGGCCTCGGGAGAACTCCAGCAGGGTAGCGGCTCCGGTATTGGGGCCGGTCTCGATCCGCACCATCGACTGCACGCAGGTGCCACTGCCCGCCAATCCGGGTGCGGCACCGCTGGTGATCACCTGACCCGACGACGGACTTCCGCAGTCAGCGAGCGTGGTGGATTGCACGTGACCGCGCTCGGTGGTCACGGCGCCACCCGCCGCGTTCTGAAACGGCCGCGGGATATCGACCTGGTGACCGGAGGGCCACAGCAGGGCGGCTCCCACCACCATCGCCAGGGCGATCAGTGTCAGTGACGCCACGACCAACCGTGCCACCAGAGGACTCAGCGGTGCCGGACCTGCGGCGTGTGAGTGCGAATGCGAATGCGCCACTGCAGATTACTGGCGATAGCTCGCCAGGAAATTGCCGAGACGTTCGATGGCGTTGGACAGATCACGCGCCCATGGCAGCGTCACGATCCGCAGATGGTCCGGTGCCGGCCAGTTGAAGCCTGTGCCCTGCGTCAGCAGGATCTTCTCATCGAGCAACAGGTCCAGTACCAGCTTCTCGTCATCGACGATGTCGTGCACCTCTGGGTCGAGTCGGGGGAATGCGTACAGCGCTCCCTCCGGTTTGACGCAGGAGACGCCGGGGATCTCGTTGAGCTTGGTCCAGGCGACGTCTCGCTGTTCGAGCAACCGGCCGCCGGGCAGAACCAGATCATCAATACTCTGGTGGCCGCCGAGTGCGACCTGAATGGCATGCTGCGCAGGGACATTCGGGCACAGCCGCATATTGGCCAGCAGGCTGATGCCTTCGATGAAGCTCGTCGCGTGCTCGGTCGGCCCGGTGATCACCAGCCAACCGGAGCGGTATCCGGCGACCCGGTAGGCCTTGGACAGGCCGTTGAACGTCAAGCAGAGCACGTCAGGCGCAACCGTCGCCAGGCTGACGTGTTCGGCGTCGTCGTAGAGGATCTTGTCGTAAATCTCGTCGGCCAGCAGCAGTAGTTCATGCTTGCGGGCCAGCTCGGCCATCTGCCGCAGAACCTCCCGCCCGTACACCGCCCCGGTCGGGTTGTTGGGGTTGATCACCACCAGTGCCTTGGTCTTGGGGGTGATCTTGGACTCGAGGTCGGCCAAGTCCGGCTGCCAGCTGTTGGTCTCGTCGCACAGGTAGTGCACCGGGGTACCGCCGGCCAGGGCGGTGGCCGCGGTCCACAGCGGATAGTCCGGAGCCGGGATCAGAACCTGGTCGCCGTTGTCGAGCAAGGCCTGCAGCGTCATCGTGATCAGTTCAGAGACGCCGTTACCCAGGAACACCGAGTCGACGTCGAACCGGGGGAAGCCGTCGACGAGTTCGTAGCGGGTGACGACTGCACGACGGGCGGACAGGATCCCCTTGGAATCGGAGTAGCCCTGCGCATCAGGCAGCGCCTGGATCATGTCCCGCATGATCACATCGGGTGCCTCGAAGCCGAACGGCGCCGGATTACCGATGTTCAGCTTGAGAATGCGATGGCCCTCGGCTTCGAGTCGGGCGGCGTGGTCATGCACCGGACCGCGGATCTCGTAGAGGACGTCCTGCAGCTTTGTCGACTGCGCGAACGTGCGCGGCCGCCGGTGCTGGCTGGTGGGTTGCCACGGCAGCTGGTTGGTACTCACATCTTGATTCTCCCACGCGGGGGCAACCCTTTTTCCAGTCACAGCTCGCACTCGTTTTCGATACATGCTGGACACGACGGCCAATTTGAGGCGTTTGAGGCTGTTAGCTTGCTCAATAAGTTCAGTAGGAGGCTTACAGACAATGAACCGAGCAATCACGCGCGCGCTGGTGGCGGCTGCACTTGCGACAGGGGCCGCGATCGGCTCCGCCGGCTTCGCCCATGCCGACCTCAGTGGCAGATACGCCGTCGTCGGTGGCTCCGACCAGTTCTACGTGACCGCGACGCCGAGTTGCGTCACCGACGGATGCACGGCCAGCCTGGTCAGCAACCGCGGCTGGACCGCCGTGGCCACCCTGAACAACGGCACGTGGACCTACAACGTGATCAAGCCGCAGGGCGCGATCTGTGCTGACGGCAATTTCGCCGACATCATCATTCGCTACGCCGTCGACAACAACACCCTGGCAGGTTCTGTCACCGCCGACTCCAACGGCGAATGCCCCGGCGGTCAGGTCACCCAGGGGCCGATCCAGCTGACCAAGATCGGCTAGCGCACTAGTTTCGTTTACCGGGCGGGCGGGCGCCTTTGGCGATGCCCAGTCCCTTGACGGGCGGTGCATCGGCTGCGGGTGTCGTTGCCGGTGCGGGTTCTGCGGCCGGCGTCGGCTCAGCCGTAGCAGCTGCCTCGGCGGGTGCCGGAGCTGCCGGAGCAGGCGCAGCGGGTGCGGCTTTCTTGGCGCCGGGCCGCTTGGCTCCGGCGGCCACGCCCAGACCCTTGACCGCCGGTTGCGTCTTGGGTGCTTCCGCCGGTGCTGCCGCCGGTTGCGCTGCGGGAGCCGCGACGGCTGCTTCGGCGGCCGGAGCGGCCATCTTGGCGCCGGGACGCTTGGCTCCGGCGGCCATGCCCAGACCCTTGGCAGGAGCAGCAGGAGCGGCGGGCGCTGCGGATGCGGCGGGCGCCGACGGCGCTGTTGCGACCGGCTCGGGTTGCGGCTCAGCGGCTGGGGCGGCCGTGGGTGCGGCGGGTTTGATCGCCGGTGCCGCGGCCGCGGCGAGCTTGGCCGCGGTGCCCTTCTCCGGCAACTTCAGCGCGCTGCGATCGAGCGCACCGAGCAGCAACTGCGCCACGTCGACCACCTCGACGTCATCGGCCTTGCCGCGGTCTCCGACACCGTCGGAGAGCATCACGCGGCAGAACGGACAGCCGGTCGCGATCGTCGTGGCATCCAGGGTCAGCGCCTCGTCGACACGATTGTGGTTGACCCGCGTGCCGAGGTGCTCTTCCATCCACATCCTGGCGCCGCCGGCGCCGCAGCAGAACCCGCGCTCGGCGTGCCGCGGCATCTCGGTGAGCGTCGCGCCGGAGGCGCTGATCAACTCCCGCGGCGCTTCGTAGACCTTGTTGTGCCGGCCCAGGTAGCACGGATCGTGATAGGTGAGCGTGCCAGCCGAGCCGTTCGCGCCGCCGGTGCCCTGCACCGGGATCAGCTTCTTGTCGCGCACCAGCCGGTTGAGCAACTGGGTGTGGTGCAGAACGGAGTAGTCGCCGCCGACCTGGGGGTACTCGCGGCCGAGGGTGTTGAAGCAATGCGGGCAGGTGACGACCACCTTGCGGTCCACCTGCTCGACACCCTCGAACAGGCCGTTGATGGTCTCGACGTTCTGAGTTGCCAACTGCTGGAACAGGAATTCGTTACCGGACCGTCGCGCGGAGTCACCGGTGCAGGTCTCGCCGTCGCCGAGGACGAGGAACTTCACCCCGGCCGCCGACAGCAGTTCAGCGACCGCCTTGGTGGTCTTCTTGGCGCGGTCGTCCAGCGATCCGGCGCAGCCCACCCAGAACAGGTACTCGAAACCGGCGAAGGAGTCGACGTCCTTGCCGTAGACCGGCACGTCGAAGTTCACCTCGTCGATCCAGGTGAGCCGTTCCTTGGAGTTCTGGCCCCACGGGTTGCCCTTGGTCTCCAGGTTCTTGTAGAGACCGGCCAGCTCGCTGGGGAACTCCGACTCCATCATCACCTGGTAGCGGCGCATATCGACGATGTGGTCGATGTGCTCGATGTCCACCGGGCACTGCTCGACGCAGGCGCCACAGGTGGTGCAGGACCACAGCACGTCGGGATCGATCACGCCGAGCGCCGCGGCGTCACCCACCAGTGGGCGGGTGGCCTGCAACGGCGAATGGGCGGGCACTCGTTCGAAACCGGACTCCGGAACGTGGTGCGGGTTGTCGGGCCCGATCTCCAGGCCGCCTTCCGAGTCGACGAGGGCGTCGGTGACGTGCTCTCTCGTTCCGAAGATGTAGGGAGCCTTGGCGAACAGATGATCGCGAAGATCCATGATAAGGATCTTGGGGGACAACGGTTTTCCGGTGTTCCACGCCGGGCACTGCGACTGGCAGCGGCCGCACTCGGTGCAGGTGGTGAAGTCGAGGTAACCCTTCCAGGTGAAGTCCTCGATCTTGCCGCGGCCGAACACCGAGTCCTCCGCGGGATCCTCGAAGTTGATGTATTCGCCCCTGGACTCCATCGGCAGTAGCGGTCCCAGCGCGTTGGGTAGGCGCTTGAACGTCACGTTCAGCGGAGCCAGGCCGATGTGAAGGTGCTTGGAGTGCAACACGATCAACAGGAACACCAGCATCACGCCGATATGCAGCAGCAGTGCCACGGTCTCGATGATCTCGTTGGCGTTGTGCCCCAACGGGCTCAGCAGGGCGCCGACCGCGTGGGAGAAGAACGCCGACTTGCCGTACGGCAGATTGCCGTTGGCCACCGCCGCGCCGCGGAACAGCGCGTAGGTCCAGATGACGTTGAAGATCATGACCAGGATCAGCCAGGCACCGCCGGTGTGTGAGCCGTAGAAGCGCGACGAGCGGCCGTACTCCTTGGGCTCGGAGCGAAGGCGGATGATCGCGAAGGTGATGATGCCCAGCAGCACAGCGACGGCGAAGAAATCCTGCAGGAAACCCAGGATTCCCCAGGTCCCCACCACCGGGATGGCGAACTTGGGGTCGAACAGCACCCCGTAGGCCTCCAGATAGACGGTGGCCAGGATGAAGAAGCCCCACATGGTGAAGAAGTGCGCGATTCCCGGGATCGACCAGCGCAGCAGTCGGGTCTGGCCGAACACCTCACGGAACTGGGTTGCAATCCGCTCACCGAGGTCGTCCTTGCGGCCGCCTTCGTCGGCGGTCCGCTGCCCGGAGTTGATCAGCCTGGTCAACCACAGCACCCGCTTGACGGCGAGCACCCCGACGATCGCGGTCATGGCGAGGCCGATGACCAACCGGATCAGCGTCTGCGTATCCACTGCATTCCCTCTCTCACCGGCAACCAACGGGTACCCGGACTAATGCTGTTCATAGTGGCATCCAGCGGCTGCGCCGCTCTAGATAGGCTGCCCTAAGTTTCTTACTCTGAGGGCGCCGGCTTGGTGACCGGTGCCTGGGTGGTGACGGCCTGGGTGGTGACGGCCTGGGTGGTCGGCGCGACCGTCGTGGTCACCGGTGCCACCGTGGTCGTCGGAGCCACTGTCGTTGTCGGTGCCACCGTCGTAGTCGGAGCCACAGTCGTCGTCGGCGGCTGGGTCGTCGTGGTGGTCGGCGGTTGCGTTGTGGTGGTCGGCGTGGTCGTGGTGGTCGTCGTTGTCGGAGTCGTCGTCGTGGTTGTTGTGGTTGTGGTTGTGGTGGTTGTGGTCGGGGTTGTGGTGGTCGTGGTGGTCGTTGGCGCGGTCGTCGACTCCGTGGTGGTCGGCTGCGGCGTCACGGTGGTCACCGTCGTCGCGCCGTTGTCTCCGGTGATCGTGATGGTTGTCGGCGGGGGCGGCGGGACATTCGTGCCCGGGGTGCCGGGATCCTCACCGGGCTTGGTCACCCTGGTGGTCGTGGTGGTGGGGGTGCTGTCGCTGCTCGTCAACGTGATCGCAAGCCCACCGACGGCTACCGCCGCCACGGCGGCGGCCAAGCCGAACAGCAGCGACGGCCGGCGATACCAGGGCAGTACGCCGGCGTCCACCATGATGGTGTCGCGTTCGTCGCCGGGGTAGGCGGGTTCGAAATCCGTCGTAGGCCGTTCGCCGGTCGGCGGCGACACGGTGTAGTCCGCGCCGGTGTAGGGCACCGGGTCCGCGCCGGACGACTCATCCTGCGACCAGGCCAGCGCGCGGAAGGTGGCCGAAGGCGAGCCGTCGGCAGCCGAGTCGGTGGCCGCCCATGCCGTCGGCGCCATGCTGGTGGGAGCATCTGCGGCCGGCACCGCGATCCCGGTCGGTGCCTCGTTCGCCATTCCGCGTTGCGCGATCAGCGCAGCGCCGGTGGCCGCTGCCAGACCCGGTGTGGGCATGGTGATGACCGGAACCCGGAGCTGTTCGGACAGGCGTTGGGTGATCATCGGAATCGCCGCTCCGCCGCCCACTGTTGCGACTGCGGCAAGGCTTGAAGCCGGAATCTGGTTGCTCTCCAACACATCTGCGAGGGCGTCAAGGAACCCGGCGAACGGCTCGGTGATCACGCTCTCCAGTTCGGACCTGGTGATCTCAACCGCGGACCGGTAGTCGGGCATGTCGACGGGAATGACCGACATGGTCGCCGACGACAGCCGCTCCTTGGCCAGTCGGCACTCCTCGCGTAGTCCGGTCAAACCGCCGGGCTCAGTGCTGTCGGAGAGATCGCCATGGCCGGCCGCCCGGATGCCGGCCAGCACGTGGTCGAGCACGACTTGATCGATCCGGTCGCCGGAGAAGTCGGTGACGCGCACGGTTTCGCCGATGGGTGTCAGACCCGCTCCGGCATCGGCGAGGCTGATCGAGGTGCCGCTTCCGCCGAAATCGCAGAGGGCCACCACACCGCCACCGGGCAGACCGGGCCCGGCCGCAAGCGCGGCCAGTGCCGCAGTGGCGTCGGAGACGATCGTCGGCGCCACACCTGCCGGTGAGAGCAGCGCGCTGGAACGTAACGCGCCCCGTAGAGCTCCGACCGCTGCGGGACCCCAGTGCGCGGGGACGGCGATCACCGTCGTTGGCGGCGCACCGTCGTCGGCGGTGCGTGCAATCGCCTCCAGAGCCGCGGTCAGCGGACCCTCTCCGCCGCTGGGTGAACCTTCGCCTGCGACCTGTGGCACCGCGGACCGCTCGGTGATCGGCTGATCGCCGAGACGCGCGGCGACGATGTTGGTTACGCCGACCGAGAGCCCGAGTGCTTCGCTCATCGCCGCTACTGCCCTGGTTCGAGAAGCGTCGGCGCACCCGGTCGCAGAATCGGGGGCAGCCACCGTTTCGTGGTGGTTTCGGTGACGGTGGTGACCGAGGTGCTGATCGATGTGGTCGTCGACGGACTGGGGGCCTGTGTCGTGGTTGTCACCGGGGCCGCCGTGGTGGTGGTCGGGGTTGTCGTGGTCGCCGGGGCCTCGGTGGTGGGATTCGCGGTCGCGGACTCCGTCACCGTCTCGGTGCTCGGAGCGGGCGCCGGGGCCGCGGATTGTGTCGTGCTCGGCTCGGCCGACTGCGTCGTGCTCGACGGCGTGGTCGTCCCGGTGGGGCTGGTGGCTTCGACGCTGACGAACTTCACCACTGCGTAGACCAGCAGTGCCAGGACCGCGGCGCTCAGCACGCCCAGGGCGACAAGTGCTGCGGGCTTCTGATGCCACGCCGTGCGCGGCGGTGGGGCCGGGGCAGGGGCCGGGGATTGGCCGTACCCGACGGGGTCTCGGTAGGCGGCACCGCCGTACTCGCTGTAAGCCTCACCGCTGGTGTCGCCGTAGTTGGCGTACTGGGTGGGTTCACTCTCGGGGTAGTCACCGGGATCGTCATTGCGCGCCACGTCGCGAATCCTAGTGGCCGGTCCGGAACTGCGGGATGACCTCGCTGGCGAAAAGCTCAAGGTGATCGAGGTCGGCGAGATCGAGAACCTGTAGGTAAACCCGCTGCACGCCGGCCTCGGCGAACGGCCCCAGCCGATCGACGATCTCGCCGGGGGTACCGAACAGTGGCGTGTTGTCCCGCAACTCGTCGACCTCCCGCGCGATTGCGTTCGCCCGGCGGGCGGTCTCTGCGCCGTTTCGCCCGGCGCACACCACGAATGCGGCCGAGTAGGTGATGTCGTCGGGGGGCCGGCCGATCTGTTCGGCGGCGGCCCGTACCCGGCCGAACTGTGTCCGCAGGAAATCCAGTCCGACGAAGGCGACGTTGAACTCCGCGGCGAAGCGCGCCGCCAGCGCGGGCGTGCGCTTGGCACCGCCGCCGCCGATGATGATCGGCGGATGGGGACGCTGCACCGGCTTGGGTAGGGCCGGGGAATCCGACACCGCGTAGTGAGTTCCGGCGTAGTCGAAGGTGCCGGGAGCGCTCCACAGACCGGTGATGATCTCCAGTTGCTCCTCGAGTCGGGTGAACCGCTCGCCGAGACCCGGAAACGGGATGGCGTAGGCGCGGTGCTCGGCTTCATACCAGCCCGCGCCGATACCGAACTCGACGCGTCCGCCACTCATCGCATCGACCTCGGCGACCGAGATTGCCAGCGGCCCGGGGTACCGGAACGTCGCCGACGTCACCAGGGTGCCCAGCCGGATCGTCGAGGTCTCCCGGGCCAACCCGGCCAGGGTGATCCATGAGTCGCTGGGCCCCGGCAAGCCCTCGACCTTCATCGCGAGGTAGTGGTCCGAACGGAAGAAGGCGGAAAAGCCAAGTGCTTCAGCGGCTTTCGCGACGGTCAGTTGGTCGTCATAGGTGGCACCCTGCTGAGGCTCGACAAAGACGCGGAAATCCATGAACCCAACCCTAGGGCACCGAACCTAGAAGAATTCGACGCCTTCGATGCTGATGAACATGCCGTGCCCGGTCTCATCGTTGGTGAACCGGGTGCCGTCCGCGTCGGCGTTGATGGTCCAGCCGAGGGCGTGATAGGTGTCGTAGTCGATTGTGGTGGTCGGTATGGCACCCAGGTTGCCCAGGATCCAGCGGCTATCGCCATTCGCGGACACCTCGGCACCGTTGGCCGGTTGACCCTCGACCGACGGCGCGTTGGTGAAGTCGGACTCGCAGCCGACCGAGTCGGTCGAGATCTGGCAGCGGGTCTTACCGGACTTGGTCTCGATGTAGACGTCGCCGGTCTCGCTGGGCTCGATTTCTCCGCTGGCGTTCGGCGGCGACTGCGTCGGCATCGTCGGCGTCGCCACCGGGGTGGTGGGCCGGGGGAAATCCGGTTCGGTGCCGATCCCGCAGCCCGGGCAACTGGCAGCCCCGTCGATGGTGGACGTGCAACCGGTGGCCGCGGCTCCGGCGGCCAGTAGCCACACGGCTGCGACACCGGCCCTGGCCAGGCGGGACATTCCCATCCGACCAGGGTACGCACTCAGTGACTGGAGTGTCGCGAGTGACTCGCGGGTGTCAGTTGACTTTGACGTTCACGGAGAAGGCCCAGGAGTCCTTCTCACTGTCGGGCCAGGGCCTGCCGTAGGTCGTCGAGACGGTGGTCTCGCCGCGGTTCTTGGTCTGCAGCATCCACACCTCACGGCCCGGTGCGCCGGGTCGATCCGTGGCCGGCGCGAGCGTCTCGTGTCCGGTCTGGAGCATCACGTTCGGGTCGGAGATCAGCAACTTGTCTTCCCACTGATAACCGGTGGAAGCATTGGAACCCAGGCTCAGCTGGAGGTAGTCACCATCTGCGAGACTCACGCTCCGACTGATCTGCTTCTGATTGAGCAGTTCGTCGTAGGAGATCTCAATCGTCGTGGTCTGCGGACCCTGGGACTTCGGCTGCTCGGCCTTACCCGAGCAGCCGAGCAGCGATGCTGCGGTGATTGTCAGAGCTGCCAGCACGCCGGCGGGACGGTTCATCCTTGGTTCCTTTCGAAGGGTCTGAATTTGCGGGTGCGGTACAGGTAGGACAGCACACGCCGGGCCGGAACGGGCCGCGGCCAGTCGTCGGCGCGGAAGTAGGCGTCGGATCCACCGTCGACGAAAACGATGCTGCCGCACAGGAAGTCCGCCGAGGCAGACATCATGAAAACCACCCAGTCTGCCAGCGCTCCCGGATCACCGAACCCGCCAATCGGCACCGGAAACCGGTGAACGTGCTTCGCCTCGTCCGGAATCTCCAGTTGGCGCTCCAGCATCGGAGTCATGATCGCGCCGGGCGCCAGAGCATTGAGCCGGATCCCGGCACCGGCCCAACCGGCGGTCACCGCGTGACGGCGGACCCAGTGGCTGATCGCGATTTTCGAGGCGGCGTATGCCATCGGGGGTGCGGTGCGTCCGAAGATCCGGTAGGAGCGCAGTGCCTTGTCGGCCTCGCCGGCCAGTAATGCCCGGATCGCGCGGCGCGGGACGGCGGGCACGGTGGTGGTCGAATTACTGGAGAACACCACCACTTTCGACGAACCGGCGGCAGCCAGTGCCGGTCGCCATGCCTGCAGCAGGTCCACCACGCCGAAGTAGTTGACCTCGGTGATAACCCGTTCCGCTCCCGGTGTGGGCCCGAGGCCGGCGGCGAGCACCGCACCATCGAGGCATCCTGCGCAGGCGGCGAGGACCGACTCCGCCGCGCTGCGCCGACCCTCCGCTGTCGATAGGTCGGCGACGACGTCGGCAGCGGTGATATCGATACCGATCACGGTGTGGCCGAGTCCCCGCAGTCGCTCGACAACAGCGTTGCCCATCCCCGATGCAGAGCCGGTGACGGCGTAGGTGCCCACATCGCCAGTATGACGCAGACCATGGGGCTATCGTGGTGCGCGACTCAGGAGTGCGGCCAATGACTTTCGACGCGTTCGCGGACTTCCGGATGAACGGCCACGTCGCGATTGTCACCGGCGGTGCGCAAAACATCGGCGCCGCTATCGCGCGCACCTTCGCCGGGGCGGGTGCCGATGTGGTGATCGCCGACCGCAATGGCGCAATGGCTGCCGAGGCCGCCGAACAGATCATCGCCGTAACCGGTGCGCGAGTGCTGGGTCTGGGCTGCGACGTCACCGACACCGATGCCGTCGACCGCGTCGTGGCTCAGACGGTGTCGGCGTTCGGCGGCATCTCCACCCTGGTCAACAACGTCGGCTGGGGACAGCCGTACGCCGATCCGCTGGCGATCCCGATCGAGGACATGGTGGAGGGCTACAAACTGAACTGCCTTTCCGCGTTGACGATGACGGCGGCCTGCCGGCCGTACCTTCTCGAAGCGGACAACGCCACCGTCACCAACTCGGGATCGATGGTCGGAGTGGCTCCGGCCTTCGAGTTCCTTGCCTACTCCACCGCCAAGGCCGCGCTCAACCATCTGATGCTGAGCCTGGCGCACTACTTCGCCAAGCAGATCCGGATCAACTCCGTCGTCATCGGCACCGTACTCACCTCCGCCTACGCTGACGTCGGCCTCGACGAGAAGATCCAGCACGCGCTGGCCCATCCGAACAATCTGACCGGACGTGCCGGAACACCGCAGGATGTGGCAAATGCCTTCCTGTGGCTCGCCTCTCGGGCCGGAAGCTGGGTCAGTGGCCAGACGATCCAGGTGGCCGGTGGCGGCGCCCGGATGAGGATCCTGCCGAAGTAGCTGTCCTACACCAGCGTTGTGGCACCTGATCCGGTGCCGATGGCTACCGGCAGGGCCGCCACCGGCGGTGCCGGCAGCGGTGGGTCCGTCGGCGCGATGCTGCCGGCACCGGTGAGGCTTGCCACCACCCGGGCCACTGCCTCGGTCACCCCGACCAGACCGTCACCGATCAGCTGGACCGCCAGCTCGGTAGCGCCGGCCAGCGTGCTGATGACAAAGATCTGCTGGTCGACGATCGATTGCAGCTGCCCGGTGATCGAGGTGACGAAGCCTTCGATGAAGTAGGGGATGGCGGCGAAGACGGTCCGGATTCCGAGGGTGATCGAGGTGCCGGTGTCGGGGTAGCCGTACATGCCGACCGCGTCGCCCAGTGCCTGCTTGAGGTTCACCGGAGTCACGATGCTGGAGAGCACGGCAGGGTCGGTATCCATCGGCACGCCGTCGAAGTCGGAGCGCTGCGGAACCCCGAACAGGCTCACGATCGTGGGGGTGATGTCGGCAACCGAGTAGTTCAGGTTCTGCTTGCCGTCATTGGCGCTGTCGCCGGCCAGGTCGAGGATTACGAATGATGATGTCTCATTGGGGGATTGGAAACCGTGGCCGAAGCCGAGCGACTGCTGATGGCCGTGATCGGTCGTGACGATCACCGTCCAGTCCTCCCCGGTAGCCAGTTCGCGAGCGGAAACCGCGTCCATGATCTGCTGGATGTTGTTGCTGACATTGGTGACCGCCTGGGCGTACTCCGGCGAACCACCGCCGTAGGAGTGTCCGGCCTCATCGACCTGCGCCTGATAGGAGAACATGAATGACGAGGCGTCCGCCGGTGTCGTGTTGATCAGGTTGATGGTCTTGTTTACTACCTCGGTATCGGTATCTGCCCAGCTGGTCGAAAAGCTGTAATAGAAATTCTGGTCGACGGGGTAGCCACCGGCGTCGGCCATATCGTTGAGGTACTTCCAGTCCGCGACGATTGAGGTGGCGATCTCCGGCTTGTTGTACTCCAGCAGGTTGAATGCGGTGGGCCAGCTGTTGTACGGGGCCGGGTTGAACAGATTGCCGACGATCCCGGTCTTGGTGTCCCATGCCCCGGTGAGAATCGTCGACCAGGATGGGCCGGACAGGGTGGTGTGCCCGACCAGCGTCGCCGCGCCGGTGACACTCTGGTCCATCAGGTTGAAGAACCCGACGTTGGCGGGATCGGCAAGGACCTTGCTCAGATTGGTGCCGTCGGTGCCGATCAGCAGCACGTGCACCGGTTCGTCGGCGGCGACGGCGGCGACCGCCGACGCGACCGCGGCGCGGCCCCGAACGGCGGCGAAGGATGCGCCAGGGCCACCGGGTGCGGCCACCGCGGCTCCGCGCTGCCGGGAGGCGGCAGGGGCGGCGGGCACTTTCGTTACAGCGGCACGGTTACGTTGGGCGGCGGCTGCGGCCTTGACGGCCGGACCACGGGAGCGCGCATGCGATACCGGACCGGCACTGGTCGAGGATCCGGTCGAGGCGGTGGCTTCACCGGTATCGGCGTTTGCGACAGCCGTCGCGACCGCTGAACCCGCGCCGGCGACGAAACCGGCGACCGCGACACCCAGGCAAACCTCTTTGATCGTTGTCACGTTCTCAATCCCCGTCCTGAAAAGAATTTCGGTACTTTTCGGCGACGCTAGTAGCTACCGATGGCAATCACAGCGCTTTGACGGTTTCGGCGTGCCGAAGGTCCCCGGGAACCGGGGCCTTTGGGCATTGCTGTTCGGGGGCCGGACGTGATCCAATCAGGCGGTCAGCTATCCGGGAGGCGCCATGGCGGCCAGCGCGTTCGTGGCTCGTCTCGGCCCACTGGCCGCATCACTGGGCGTCGGTGCTGCAGTCCTCATCGGGGGTCACGGGGTCGCTGCCGCCGATACGGCAGACCCGGCGAATCCGCCCGCTTCCACAGCAAACCGATCCGCAGCGGTGCGCGCCCCGAAGTCGATGCCCCTCGCCCCGAGGTCGGCTCCGGCTGCGCGGCGCGTGGTTCATGCCGCCGCCCCACAGCGGGCCCGGACGGTGGCACGCGGCGCCAGGCGAACGGCGGCAGCGGGTGCACCGAGCTTCCTCGACGGACTGTGGGGCAGCCTGAATAACCAGACTCCCGCGCTGCAGCCGGCCCAGACCGGGCAGGGCCCCGCCGGTGTGGTCAGTGGCCTGCTGAACGCCACCGATCCCGACAGCAGCACGCTGAGCTACAGCGTGACCTCGGGTCCCACCCACGGCGCGGTGGTCGTCGCCGGCAACGGCGCCTACACCTACACCCCGGATCGCGCCGTGGCGCCGACCGGGATCACCGACTCGTTCGGTGTCAGTGTCAGCGACGCCGACAGTGGCCTCCATATTCACGGCTTGGCCGGGTTGCTCAACCTGTTGACCTTCGGACTCCTCGGCCACGCCGGCCACACCAGTGTCAGGACAGTCACCGTCGTCGTCGCCCCGTTCACCGTCGCGAGCAATGAGCCGCCCACCGGAACCGCGAGCGTCAACAGCCCTGATCTTGTCACCGGTGTGGTCACCGGCAGCGTGGTCGGCAGCGACCCCGACCACGACACCCTGACCTACAGCGCTGTGTCATCGACTGCCAAGGGCAGTGTGAGCATCGAGGCGACCACCGGTGCGTTCAGTTACACCCCGACGGTCGAAGCCCGGGGAAACGCCGCCGCGACCGGTGCGCCCCCCGGCGACCAACAGGACGCATTCACCGTCACCCTCAGCGACGGGTTCGGCGGCACGGCTGCCGTCCTGGTCACCGTGCCGGTCAGCCCGTTGACGACCGCATCGGCCGCAACGCTGGCCGCCTTCCCCGGGGCGGAGGGATTCGGCGCCACCGCCACCGGCGGTCGCGGTGGCAGCGTCATCTACGTCACCAACCTCAACGCCGCCGGACCGGGCTCGCTGCAGTGGGCCATCGACCAACCCGGCGCCCGCTACATCCTGTTCAAGGTGAGCGGGGTGATCAACACCCAGATTCATCTGACCAATGGCGACGTGACGATCGCCGGGCAGACCTCACCCGGAGGGATAACCATCCGGGGCCTTGTCACCGATGAAAGTCCGTTTCAAGATCAGGACGTCCGGGCGCCGGGCGATTTCGCCGAGAACTGGATCCTGCAGCACATTCGTATCCGGCCGGGCTTGACCGCGCCGGGTGATGACGGATTGCGAATCCGCTACACCCGTAACGCCATTGTTGACCACGTGTCCATCGGCAACGCTCTCGACGAGGCGATCGAGATCTCCTACTCCCACGACATCACCGTCCAGAACACGATCATCGCCGAGACGGTCGGCGGGCACTCGTTCTACGGCGGGGTGCTGATGAACTACTCCAACCCGGCCTACGGTTTCGGTCTGGACAACGTGTCACTGCACCACAACGTCTTCAACCGGATCGAGGGCCGACTGCCGGAGGGCAGCCGCGAGTCGCTGGCTGCGGCCGGCTCGTACATGAATCTCGAGATATCCAACAACCTGTACTGGGATCCGAACTTCTTCGTCGCCCTCGGGCTGACCACCGGCGTCGTCACAGGCCCCGGCGGCAGTCCCTACCCGATCTACTGGAACCTCAACGCGGTGAACAACTATTTCCAGACCCGCAGCGACTTCCCCTATGGCATGTTCGACGACCAGATCATGCGAATACCGCGGAACAACCTCTATGTCAGCGGCAACAAGATGAACCTCTACCCGACTCGATCGGACTACCAGCTTTTCTACTGCTGCAACGACTATCAGTCCGTCACCGATCCGAACACCTCGTCTCAGGTGGCGCACAAGCTGCCGACACGCAACCCGTTCCCGGCCATCACCTACACCCCCACCGACCAGTTGCGGACCCTGTTGCTCAACACCGCGGGCGCCTGGCCGCGCGATCCGATGGACACCCGGCTGATGCTGAATGTGGCCACCAACACCTTCGCCACCGCACCCCGCAACACCAACCCCGCCGGCGACGGGCTGCTGTCGGCCTACACCGGTGCCGCCCCGGTAGCCCCGACCGACACCGATGGCGACGGCATGCCCGATGCCTGGGAGTTCGCGAGGCGGCTTGACCCCAACGTCGCCGATGCCAATGCGCACACCTTGTCCTCGGTCGGCTACACCGACCTGGAGGTCTACCTGCACGAGTTGTCAGACAGCCGTATCACCGGGTGGTCGGCTTAGTCATCCCCACCGTGGTAACCACCGCACCGGCCGCGGCCAGTGCCACCCACGCCCATGGCTGAAACCACGGCCTGTGCTCCACCACCCCGGTCTGCGTGGGCACCGCGACGAAATGCTCGACGGTGGAGTCACTCGAGCGGCAGCTGATCTCGACGATCGCGTCAGCCGGACCTGGATTCGTCCACCCGGCCACCGCGACTGTCTCCTGCCCGTTCTTGAGGATGCCGGTGAGCGATCGCTCGATCTGGACAGGTGACCCCAGTTCGATGATCCGGCCCGCCGCGGTCGCCGAGCAGGTTCCGGTGGTGGTGCCCGCGCCGCCGAACAGTTGGGTTCCCACCAGGAAGGCGACCAGGGTGTCGCCGGCGGGTACCACCACGGTGCTTGAGCTGCCCAGTGCGGTCGGGCCCGCCTTCTTCCATGCGGCGGTGAGGTCCTCGACGGAGTCAGGCCTTACCAAGAAGGGATGGACCACGAGCGTGACCACGAAGCCGATCAGGGCCAGAGCGATCATGGTGATGCCGGTCTTGACGGCCACGTGAGTGCGCGGCTTCTCGGGGTGCACGGAACAAGGATAGGAATCTCGACCGCGCTCCATGACGGGTATACCCTAAGGGGTATGCGTACCGTCGAGGTTTTCGCCGACGTCCTGTGTCCGTTCACCCACGCCGGTCTGCACACGCTGATAGACCGGCGCGCAAGCCGAGGCCTGACCGAGCCGCGGCTTCGGATCCGGGCCTGGCCGCTGGAATTGATCAACGGCCAGCCCCTCGACGGCCACCACGTCGCCGCGGAGATCAAGGCCCTGCAGGGTTCCGTCCGCCCCGACCTGTTCGCCGGGTTCTCGGTGGAGACCTTCCCTCGCACGACCATGACCGCGTTTGCGTTGACTGCCGCCGCCGACCGCACCGGCGATCCGGCGGTGGTCGAGGAGGTCGGTATGGCCCTGCGCAACGCAATGTTCGAGGACGGTCTCGATATCGGCCTACCCGACGTCGTCGCGGAGATCGCGACCCGCTTCGGGTTGGAGCCACTGGACGCTCAGGCGACTGCTGCCGCTGTCCGTGCCGACTGGGATGAGGGGAAGGCCCGCGGTGTGGTCGGTTCTCCGCACTTTTTCACCGACGACGGGGGTGATTGGTTCTGCCCCAGTCTTGCCATCAGTCGCGATGAAGCCGGCGATTTTGTGGTGGCCTGGAAACAGGGCACCGAGGCGTTCGTGGAGAGTGTGTTCGGCGGATAGCGCTGGTGCTTCCAGGGTGTCAATTGAGCGAAGGATTCCTTCGAGCACGAGATCAATCTGGCCGAGGCGCAGCGCACGATCCAGTGGGCCGAGTTACTGGTGTTTGCCTTCCCTGCCCGGTGGGGGCACGAGGCCACAGGGACGCCAGATAGCCCGAACTCCTCGCCGAGCGTGCGCGAAATGCGCGCTCCAACGGCGTGTCGGTGTGCCGACACGCACGCTCGCGGGAAAAGAGGGGCCCTCCCCGGGAATGAATCCTGGATCAGCCGGGTTACCCCTACTGACACTTGAGCGAACCCGACTCAACTGTTGGTTGACAGGCACCCACCGTCTCCATCAGACTTGAGCGCAGTTCGCTCACACCAGTACGTCTAGCAGGAGGAATTCAACTATGGCTCGTGCGGTCGGTATCGACCTCGGGACCACCAACTCCGTCGTCTCAGTCCTGGAGGGTGGCGACCCTGTTGTCGTCGCCAACTCGGAGGGCTCCCGCACGACGCCGTCTGTGGTCGCTTTTGCACGTAACGGCGAAGTGCTGGTCGGCCAGCCCGCCAAGAACCAGGCGGTCACCAACGTTGACCGCACCATCCGGTCGGTCAAGCGACATATGGGCACCGACTGGTCCGTCGACATCGACGGTAAGCAGTACACCGCCCAGGAGATCAGCGCCCGCGTGCTGATGAAACTCAAGCGCGACGCGGAGAGCTACCTCGGTGAGGACATCACCGACGCGGTCATCACCGTGCCCGCCTACTTCAACGACGCCCAGCGTCAGGCAACCAAGGAAGCCGGCCAGATCGCCGGCCTCAACGTGCTGCGCATCGTCAACGAGCCCACCGCCGCGGCGTTGGCCTACGGCATGGACAAGGGCAGCAAGGAACAGACCATCCTGGTCTTCGACCTCGGTGGCGGCACGTTCGACGTGTCCCTGCTCGAGATCGGCGACGGTGTCGTCGAGGTCCGCGCGACCTCCGGTGACAACCACCTCGGTGGAGACGACTGGGATGACCGGATCGTCGAGTGGCTCGTCGACAAGTTCAAGGCCTCGGCCGGTATCGACCTGACCAAGGACAAGATGGCCATGCAGCGGCTGCGTGAGGCCGCCGAGAAGGCCAAGATCGAACTGAGCTCGGGCCAGAGCACGTCGATCAACCTGCCCTACATCACCGTCGACGCCGACAAGAACCCGCTGTTCCTCGATGAGCAGCTGACCCGCTCGGAGTTCCAGAAGATCACCCAGGATCTGCTGGACCGCACGCGTGCGCCGTTCCAGCAGGTCATCAAGGATGCCGGCATTTCGGTGGGCGATATCGATCACGTGGTGCTGGTGGGTGGTTCGACCCGCATGCCCGCGGTGTCGGATCTGGTCAAGGAACTGACCGGTGGCAAGGAGCCCAACAAGGGCGTCAACCCGGACGAGGTCGTCGCCGTCGGCGCCGCCCTGCAGGCCGGAGTGCTCAAGGGTGAGGTGAAAGACGTTCTGCTGCTTGACGTCACGCCGCTGTCGCTCGGCATCGAGACCAAGGGTGGCGTGATGACCAAGCTCATCGAGCGCAACACCACCATTCCGACCAAGCGGTCGGAGACCTTCACCACAGCCGATGACAATCAGCCGTCGGTGCAGATCCAAGTGTTCCAGGGTGAGCGTGAGATCGCGGCGCACAACAAGCTGCTCGGCAGCTTTGAGCTGACCGGTATTCCGCCGGCTCCGCGCGGTGTGCCCCAGATCGAGGTCATCTTCGACATCGATGCCAACGGCATCGTGCATGTCACGGCCAAGGACAAGGGCACCGGCAAAGAGAACACGATCAAGATCCAGGAGGGCTCCGGCATTTCCAAGGAGGAGATCGACCGGATGATCAAGGATGCCGAGGCCCACGCCGACGAGGATCGCAAGCGTCGCGAGGAAGCCGACGTGCGCAACCAGGCGGAGTCGCTGGTCTACCAGACGGAGAAGTTCGTCGCCGAACAGCGAGCGGCCGAAGGTGGTTCGAAGGTTCCCGAGGAGTCGCTGGCCAAGATCGACGCGGCCATCGCGGAGGCGAAGACGGCGCTGGACGGCTCCGACATCGCCTCGATCAAGTCGGCGATGGAGAAGCTCGGCACCGAGAGCCAAGCTCTGGGTCAGGCCATCTACGAGTCGGCACAGGCCGAGCAGGCCGCCAGCGGCGCTGCGGGCGGCTCGTCCGCGGATGACGTCGTTGACGCCGAGGTCGTTGAGGACGATCAGGAGCAGAAGTGACCTATCCGGACAACGAGCGGGATCGCGACGAGCCGGTGACCTTCACCGACAAGCGCCGCATCGATCCGCAGACCGGTGAGGTACGCGAGGGTATGTCTTCCGGTGCCGCCCCTCATGGGGCGGCACCGGGGGCGCCCGGCGGGACCGACCCGGACGACAAGGTCGCCGAACTCACCGCCGATCTGCAGCGGGTCCAGGCCGACTTCGCCAACTACCGCAAGCGCGCGCTGCGTGATCAGGAGGTCGCCGGCGATCGTGGTAAGGCCGTCGTGGTCAGCCAGCTGCTTCCGGTTCTCGACGACCTCGACCGGGCACGCAGTCACGGCGATCTCGACAGCGGTCCGCTCAAGGGCGTCGCCGACAAGCTCGTCGCGGTGCTGACCGGATTCGGTCTGACGGCCTTCGGGTTCGAGGGTGAGGACTTCGACCCTTCGCTGCACGAGGCCGTGCAGCATGAGGGCGAGGGTTCCACGCCGGTCATCGGGACCGTCATGCGCCAGGGCTACAGAATCGGCGAACTGGTGCTGCGGCCCGCGATGGTCGGCGTGGTCGACACCGTCGTGGATGCTCAGGACGCAGAATCACAGTGAGTTATCCGTCGCACAGCGAGAGGAGGTGACGCCCCGTGGTCCAACGGGAATGGGTTGAGAAAGACTTCTACAAAGTGCTCGGCGTCTCCTCCGACGCCAAGGACGATGAGATCAAGCGGGTTGCCCGCAAGTTGCTCGCCGAAAACCATCCTGACCGCAACCCGAATAACCCTGCGGCAGAGGAGCGCTACAAGGAGATCGGCGAGGCCAAGGACGTCCTGCTCGATGCTGCCAAGCGCAAGGAGTACGACGAGACTCGCCGGATGTTCGCCGGCGGCGGCTTCGGACGGCGCTTCGGCGGTGGCGGTGCCGGCGGCGGTGGTTACACCGCATATGACGACGGCTCCGGTGGTTTCAACCTGAATGATTTGTTCGGCCAGGCCGGGCAGGACGGCGGCGCCAACATCGGCGACCTTTTCGGCGGCCTGTTCGGGCGGGGCGCGCAGCAGCCCCGGCCCAGCCGGCCGCGCCGCGGCAAGGACCTCGAGACCGAGACCGATCTGGACTTCCTGGAGGCCACCAAGGGCGTGCGGATGCCGCTGCGGCTGACCAGCCCGGCCCCGTGTACCAACTGCCACGGCAGCGGTGCCCGACCGGGAACCAGTCCGAAGGTGTGTGCCAGCTGTAATGGCTCCGGCATCATCAACCGCAACCAGGGTGCGTTCGGATTCTCCGAGCCGTGTACCGACTGCCGGGGCAGCGGATCGATCATCGAAAACCCCTGCGATGAATGTCGCGGGACCGGTGTCACCACCCGGACCCGGACCATCAACGTCCGGATCCCTCCGGGGGTGGAGGACGGTCAGCGGATCCGGCTCGCCGGACAGGGCGAGGCCGGGCTGCGTGGTGCTCCGTCGGGTGACCTGTATGTGACCGTGCATGTGCGCGCGGACAAGGTGTTCGGCCGTGACGGCAACGACCTGACAGTGACTGTTCCGGTGAGCTTCACCGAATTGGCCTTGGGCACAACGCTTTCGGTGCCCACACTGGACGGTAAAGTCGGCGTCAAGGTGCCCAAGGGCACCACCGACGGGCGGATCCTGCGGGTTCGTGGCCGAGGAGTCCCGAAGCGGGACGGCGGAGCCGGCGATCTGCTGGTGACAGTCAAGGTCGCGGTGCCGCCGAAGCTCGAGGGTGAAGCTCTCGAGGCGCTGGAGGCATACGCCGCCGCCGAGAAGGCCAGTGGATTCGACCCGCGCGCCGGATGGGCGGGTATGCGCCCGTGAGCATTCCCGACGAGTCGCGCGAGGTCCGGACGTTCCTGATCTCGGTGGCTGCCGAGCTGGCGGGGATGCATGCGCAGACGTTGCGTACCTATGACCGCCTCGGATTGGTCAGCCCTCAGCGCAGTGCCGGAGGCGGCCGCCGCTATTCGGAACGCGATGTGGAATTGCTGCGCGAGATCCAGCGGCTCTCCCAGGACGAGGGTGTGAACCTGGCGGGTATCAAGCGCATCATCGACCTCAGTAATCAGGTTGAGGCGCTGCAGTCGCGGGTGCGTGAGATGGCGGGGGAGTTGTCCCGCAGCCGGCCGCGTCGTGATCTGGCTCTGGTGCCGAAAAGCACGGCAGTTGTGGTGTGGGAGCCCCGCCGCTGAGCGTGGCTCAGCCGATTGGGGGACCTCACGGTCTTCCCGAATAGGTCCGATCGGTGGACATTCGCCACGTCAGGCTTTCGACAGGCTGACAGTGTGCGCAGAATCAATAACGAAGTCGACGTGTCACCTAAGCTCGCCAATGTCGGTGGTGGTGGTCCAGCCTGGGTGAAGCCTCCGGTGCTGGTGATCGGGGTTTCAGGTGGCTAATGCGATGTCCGGACGGCATCGGCTGTCGGCGGGGACGTTGCGGGTTGCGGCGGATGGGGCCGGCGGTTGGCTGCTGACCCCGAATCTGGCGCGGCCATCCACTCACGTCGGCCGGGTCGGCGCGCTGGCAGTCGCTTTAGGCGTCGGTGGCATGATCGCCCTGCCAGGTATCGCGGTGGCAGATCCTGACACATCCACCCCCTCGGATCGCGGTGCGAGTTCGTCGCCGCGGCAGTCCCGGCAATCCACAAGTGCCGCGCCGGCCCGTCCTCCAGCCGCAAACAAACGGCGGGCTCCTGTGCAACGGCCAGCCGCCGCCTCTGAGCCTTCGCCTAACGGTGATCGCAGTCCGACAGCGGCGCCGCGGGTCCGGCCGCCCTCCCCGCTCAGCTCAGCGGCGCGGCGGTCAACACCGTTCGCAGTCGCTGATGAACCCGTCGTGAACACACACGACCGACCCGCTGCGGCGATCCCTGACCTCGACGGTCCGCCGCAACCCGTTGCGTCGCCGGCCGTCAATTCTGCGCCTGCGGACGCGCAGGCGCCGGTGATGACGGTCGCGCCGATTTCGGGCCGGGTGTCTGGCACGGTCCGGCTGGCGGCGGCCGGTAACGGTGCGGATCCTGCAGCCCCGCTCGCACTCCCGCTCGCATGGGCCGGATTGGCGTTGGGCCGCCGCGAGACAGGTGGCGCCGCGGCGCTAGGTACAGCAGCCGAGGGGGTCTCCACGAGCGAGCCGGTTGCGTCGGCTAACACAGTCGTAGCGAATCTGACTGCGGCAGAACCTGATCCGCTCTCAACGATCATCCGGTATTTCATCGGCGACGGTACCGCGGATAATCCGAACGCGGGCATTCTGGCTGGAAACGGTTACAGCTACACGCAATACGGAGGTTCCTGCACCAGTGGGGCCTGTGACGGCGGTTCCGCCGGGTTGCTCTGGGGGACTGCCGGTAACGGCTTCAACGGCGGCAACGGCGGTGCGGCCGGATTGTTCGGCACGGGTGGCGCCGGTGGCGACGGCCTGGTCGGAGTCAACGACGGAGCGGGCGGTGACGGCGGGCGCGGCGGTCTGCTGTGGGGAGACGGCGGCGAAGGTGGTGCGGGTGCGTCAGGTGCGCTGACCGCCGGTGCGGGTGGTGCTGGCGGTAGTGCGGGGTTGCTCGGCGCGGCCGGGCGTGCGGGGGCGGCCGGTGCGGTGCGCCCAGTGGCGGCGGCGGTGTCGGCGGATCCGGTACTCACCGCCAGCGCGGTGCGCGGCACAACCCCCGTCGCCGCGGCGGCCTCGTCAGGTCCCGACACCGGCACCATCATCGAGGTCCTGTTTGCGCTGAAGAGCGTCACAGCTCTGACTTCGGGGATCGTCGGGGCGATCCTCAACATGTTTCCGTCGTGGCAACCGGCGGAGGGCGCCATCAGCACCGCGGTCAACTCGGCACTGACCGATTCAGGCCTCGCCGGCGTCCTGGACGACGTGATCTCCACCATCGTCCTTGACACTCTCGGCGCCGCCACCGCCGCGTCCCTCGAGCTCGGCTTCAGCCTCGGGATCGGGTTCACGGTCGATGACTGGCTCAACAAGGTCGCCGGGACCATCAGCGCCGACGTCTACAACGACGTGTTCCCGGCGATCATCAACCAGGGTTATCTCGACAGGTTCCTCAGAGACGCGATCACGAATTTCCTGGGCAATCAGACCATCCGAACCGCGATCGCCGGCTCGATCACCGCGGGAATCACCGGCGGGGATCCGCAACTGGGCGCGGCCTTCGGTCCGGCGGTGCTCGCCACGGTCAATGCGCTGAACACTCCGATAGTGGTTGCGTTCCTGCAGGCGTTCGTCCCTGTGGTGGATGTCGTCGCGACATCACTGCGCAGACCGATCAGCGACCTCGCCTTTAGCTTCGTGAGGGCCGAGCTCGGCGGCTACACCACAAGCGGCATTCTGGAGAGCTGGCTGAGCGACAATTCGGCCGGCATTTCGACGGCGGCCTCCGCCGCGATCACCGGAGTCGGGGATGTGTTGTACAACGCCCTGACCTTGACATCCCCGTTCTCAGGTGTGGGGTCGGCAGTGCCGGCGGCCCTGGGCGGGGTCGTGAAAACGTTCATCGACACCTTCCTCGGCACCGCCGATGCGCGGACCTGGGTCGGCCAGCAGGTGAACGCGGCGATCTCCGGTGCCGTGGGTCCCGACGCGGCCGCGGTGATCAGTGGTCCGCTCGGCGCCGCGGTGGAGAGCCTCTTGACCGCCCCGGCGATCGGCGGCGGCCTGGGCACCGCGGTCAGCACGCTGATCACCAGCCTGCTGGGGAACACGAACTTCGATCAGCAGGTGAAAACCCTCATCACCATCGTCGGAAACGCGGCCGTCCAGGGTCAGACCGTCGACGTCGGCGCGGCACTTCAACCGTTGCTGACCGGCACGGCGGGAAGCGCCGCGCAGACCGCGATCGTCGCGGCTTTCTCGCCGTACCTGTCCAACGCCGGTTTCGGGACGGCGCTGAGTTCGACGGTGTCGACGTTGGTCAGTGACATCGTCGGCGGGTCTTCGGGGCAGCAATTCATCGCGGATGCGCTGGCCTCGCTTGTGACGTCCTCGTTGGGCGGGGGTGCAAGCGCGGTCGCCGTCGGCGGGGCCGTCGGTGATGCGATCAAGGCGTTCCTGGCCACCCCGGGGATAAGCACGACCTTGGCATCGACCGTCAGCGCTGCGGTGAACAGTCTCGTCGCGACAGTCTCGGCGTCGGATGTGCTGGGGCCGCTGGCGGGGTATCTGGTTCAGTTCGGGTCCAATGTGCTCAGCGGTGTGCCGCAGGCGACGGCTCTGAGCGTCACCCTCGGCCAGTTGGCGGTGCTGCCGGGATTCACCGACGGGATCGCTTCGACCCTCGTGACCGCCTTGTTGTCGGTGCTCGGGGATCAGACGGTGGTCTCGGCGGTGGGCTCACTGGTGACCGATGTCGTCAACGCCGTCCCGGTGCAGCAGTTCGCGGGTTCCGCGATCGCCTCGGCGGTGGGCCCGCTGCTGGGCGGTGGTCCGGAGGCACTGGCGGCGGCAGGGGCACTCGGCGACGCGGTGGCCGCATTCCTGGCCACGCCGGGGATCAGCGACACCCTGGGCTCTGCGGTGAGTACCGCGCTGAGCACGCTCGTCTCGGCG
>NZ_JBPCSX010000193.1:0-4829 GCF_051006775.1 Mycobacterium sp. | reverse complement strand
GCCGGGTCGGCGATAGCGGCCAGTACCTCCTGGTTGGACATCGCCGGCTGATAGGCGGCGTCGACCAGGTTGCACTCGATCTCCATGCCGGTCAGCGGCCGGTCGAACTCGAAACTGGATTCGGCGAGCATGGTCTTGAACACGTCGAGGCAGAGCTGCACCTTCTCCCGGTACTCCTGCCGTTCTTTGCGGCTGTACGTGGCGTGTGCGACCTCTTCTCCCACCTCGTCGATGCAACAGGGTCTCCTGCCGTCGCGCAAGCAATTCCGCCATGAATGGCTGTGCGCGGTGGCAGACTCCCATGACAGTTCGTGGCACGTCACATCCGAGGAGCACACTGTTGGCCGAGTTCGTCGCCTCCATCGACCAGGGCACCACCAGCACCCGCTGCATGATCTTCGACCACAACGGTCTGGAGGTCGGGCGTCATCAGCTCGAGCACGAGCAGATCCTGCCGCGCGCCGGCTGGGTCGAGCACAACCCGACCGAGATCTGGGGACGCACCCAGACCGTGGTGACCTCGGCACTGAACAACACCGGACTGAAGGCCGGCGACATTGTGGCGCTGGGTATCACCAATCAGCGTGAGACCACGATCGTGTGGAACCGCAAAACCGGTCAGCCTTACTACAACGCGATCGTCTGGCAGGACACCCGCACCGACCAGATCGCCGCTGCCCTGGACCGCGATGGCCGCGGCGAGGTCATCCGGCGCAAGGCGGGACTGCCGCCGGCCACCTACTTCTCCGGCGGCAAGCTGCAGTGGATCCTGGAGAACGTCGACGGCGTCCGCGCCGACGCCGAACGTGGTGACGCGTTGTTCGGCACACCCGATGTCTGGGTGCTGTGGAACATCACCGGCGGCCCCAACGGCGGCGTGCACGTCACCGATCCGACGAACGCCAGCCGAACCATGCTGATGAACCTGGAAACCTTGGACTGGGACGACGAACTGTTGTCCTTCTTCAATATTCCTCGCCAGATGTTGCCGACGATCCGGCCGTCGTCCTCGCCGGCCCCGTACGGGAGCACCCTGGCCGACGGACCGATGGGCGGGGAGGTACCGCTGACCGCCATCCTCGGTGATCAGCAGGCGGCGATGGTCGGACAGGTCTGTCTCAAGCCCGGTGAGGCCAAGAACACCTACGGCACCGGAAACTTCCTGCTACTCAACACCGGTGAGAAGATCGTCCGCAGCACCAACGGCCTGCTGACCACGGTGTGCTACCAGTTCGGAGACGCCAAACCTGTTTACGCCCTTGAGGGTTCGATCGCGGTGACCGGATCGGCGGTGCAGTGGCTGCGTGATCAGCTGGGTATCATCAGCGGTGCCGCCGACAGCGAGGCGCTCGCATCCCAGGTCGAGGACAACGGCGGGATCTACTTCGTTCCGGCCTTCTCCGGATTGTTCGCGCCGTACTGGCGTTCGGATGCGCGCGGGGCGATCGTCGGGCTATCCCGGTTCAACTCCAACGCCCACATCGCCCGGGCCACCCTGGAGGCGATCTGCTACCAGAGCCGCGATGTGGTTGATGCGATGGCGGCCGACTCTGGCGTCCCGCTGGAGGTGCTCAAGGTCGACGGGGGGGTGACGCTGAACGAACTGTGCATGCAGATCCAGGCCGACGTGCTCGGCGTGGACGTGGTGCGTCCCAAGGTTCCGGAGACGACGGCGTTGGGCGCGGCCTACGGTGCCGGCCTCGCAGTGGGCTACTGGTCGGATCCCGAAGACCTGCGGGCCAACTGGCAGGAGGGCCGCCGCTGGTCGCCGCAGTGGAGCGACGAGCAGCGGGCCAAGGGTTACGCCGGCTGGCGCAAGGCCGTGGAGCGCACCCTGAACTGGGTCGAGGTCTAGACCCAGTTCAGCTCAGTCCGATTCGCCGAGGATCTGGTAGATCTCGCGGCGTGCGTTGTTGACGATGCCGACGATGCGCTGCTGCTGTTCGGGACTTGCGGCCTGCGCGGACTGCTCTACCGCGCCGAAGAGTTGGCCCACCGCGGTGCGCAGGTTCGCCTCCGCCGGTTCGATGCTTTCGGTGATCTGCTCCCAGGGCGGGGTGTCGAGCTTCTCGGCCTCGGCGCGACCCGCGTCGGTGAGCGCGAAAAGCTTCTTGCTGCCATCGGATTCGGTGCCGGCGATCAGACCCTCGTCCACGAGCAGTTGCAGGGTCGGATACACCGATCCGGGGCTGGGCTTCCAGACGCCATCGGTGCGCTGGGCGATCTCCTGGATCATCTCGTAGCCGTGCATGGAGCGTTCAGCGAGTAGGGCGAGGATGCCCGCGCGGACGTCGCCGCGGCGTCCGCGCCCGTGGCCCCGTCGGCCGCGGGGGCCGCCGGGTCCGAAGCCGCCGCGCGGTCCGAAACCACCGTGCCGATGGGAATGTCGCCCACGACCGGAGCAGGGCCCGAAGCCGACCGACCCGGGACGGCCGTGGCCGCATGATTCAGATGGTGTGTTCACGGTGTTCTCTTGTCTGTGAAGGGGAGGCGATGATCGATCCCGATGCAGTGACGATATATCGGAATGTATCGAAATGCAACCTGGTGCCGGTGCCGCCCGAATTGCCTGCTGACATCGCGGTCGCGGGCTGTCAGGGTTGAACCATGACCACCACCGCAGAATCTGCCAATCTCCCGCCGGACACCAGCAAGTTCTTCCAGCGCGGCAACTACGCGCCGGTGCCGGATGAGATCACCGAGTACGACCTGACGGTCGAGGGGACCATCCCGCCGGAACTCGACGGGTGGTATCTACGCAACGGTTCCAATCCGCGGCAGCCCACCGGTCACTGGTTCACCGGCGACGGAATGATCCACGGGGTGCGCATCAGCGCAGGGGCGGCCAAGTGGTACCGCAACCGATGGGTACGTACCGAAAGCTTCGACAACCCGTTCCCGCTCTACAACGCCGACGGCACCCGCAACCTCCGATCAGCCGTCGCCAACACCAACATCATCAACCACGCCGGTCGGACGCTGGCCCTGGTCGAGTCATCATTTCCCTACGAGCTCACCAACGACCTGGAGACGGTGGGCTGCTACGACTTCGGTGGCAAACTCGATGACGCGATGACCGCGCATCCCAAGATCTGCCCCACGACGGGGGAATTGCATTTCTTCGGCTACGGCAACCTGTTTCAGCCGCATGTGACCTACCACCGTGTCGACGCCGATGGAAATCTGACGGTCAACCGACCGGTGGAGGTCAAGGCGCTCACCATGATGCACGACTTCGCGATGACTTCGGAGCATGTGATCTTCATGGATCTGCCCATCGTGTTCGACCTCGACATCGCGATCAACGGTAAAGGCGATATGCCCTACCGCTGGGATGACAACTACGGCGCCCGATTCGGGGTGCTGCGCCGCGACGACCCGTTCGGCGATGTCCGCTGGTTCGAGATCGAGCCCTGCTATGTCTTCCATGTCGCCAACGCCTACGAGGACGGCAATCGCATTGTCGTGCAGGGTTGCCGATACCCGGAACTGTGGCGCCAAGACGGCGGATTCGATGCCAGCGCGGTGCTGTGGAGTTGGACCATCGACCTCACTACCGGCACGGTGACCGAGCAGCAATTGGACGACCGTGCGGTGGAGTTCCCGCGCATCGACGACAGGCTGGCCGGCCTCGCAGCCCGGTATGCGGTCTCGGTCGGCGATGCCCGCCTGGTGCGTTACGACCTGCAGACCGGGGATGTTCTTGAGCACCGCTTCGGGTCCACCGACGCACCGGGAGGCCCGGGCGAGGCGGTGTTCGTGCCTGCGCCCACCGGTGGTGAGGCCGAGGGCTGGTACCTCGCCTTCGTCTACGACCCCGGTCGCGACAGCAGCGATCTGGTGATCCTGGACGCCGCCGACTTCGCCGGCGACCCGGTCGCCCGGATTCGCCTGCCCCGGCGGGTGCCCTACGGCTTCCACGGAAACTGGATCAGTGCCTGACGCTATTCACGGGTGAGCCGTACGGAGAATCGCGGGGCATGACGTACATCCCGGTCAAGGGCCAACCCTTCACCGTCTCAATGGGTTTGAGAACCATGGATCCGGACACGTGGATCGAAATCGACGAGCACTACGAAACCGAGCTGGCCGAGAAGCGTCACCTGCTGGACCATCGGAAAGCAGATGTTCTTGCGGTACTCCCCGAAGGTCTCAGCGGGTCTCGGGAGGTTCTGGATGAACTGATCGCCTACCTTCCGATGCACTTTCCGCAGAGATTCCCCACGCACATCGACATCGACAAATCGCTACATCCACTGGAAGCGGCGAGTCTGTTGGTGCAGGAGGATCTGGCAGTCATGAGTCCGCAAGACGGACAATGGGTTCTGACCGCGGCCGCGATCTGCTTTCCGAGCCGGTGGGATCTGGCTTCCAAAATCGGCGCGAACATGCACGGTATCCACCAACCTGTTCCGCACTACGAGGAGCGAATCGGACATGCGACCGATGCCATGTTCAACAAATTGACCCCAGAGCGGCCGGTGTGGCGAATCAACTGGACGGTGTGGGACAACCCGGACCTGTTTCAGCCCTCGGCCTCCGGCCGCAAAGCGCGTGCCCGTCACGGGTTGGGTGTTGAAGAATTCGGCGACACCACTTACTTCCGCACCGAACGCCAAACCCTTCGGAAGCTTCCGGAATCCGGTGCCATTCTGTTCACCATCCGTACCTACTGCGATTCGCTGAGCAGTTTGGATCGGCGGTATCCGGATTTCCGGGAGCACCTCGGCCGAACTCTTGTGACGACGAGCCAGGAAATCCGCAATTACCATGGCTGGGAAGCATTCTGGGGGGATCTCATGGCATGGTCCGGCCAATCGCTGTAGGCC
>NZ_JBPCSX010000192.1:0-12326 GCF_051006775.1 Mycobacterium sp. | reverse complement strand
GCGGCATCCACGGCGGCGATGAGCCCGTCATCGACATTGGAGGTTCGGTTGATGATCGTGGCAACCATCCGGTAGTCGACCTCGCCGGCGGCGAACACCGCCGCAACCAGCGGCAGCCTCTCCCGCAGTTCCCTGGCACACCGGATCTGGGCACCCGCCCGACTCCGGCTGATGTTCTGGGCCGCAGAGACCTCGGCGGCCACCGCCTCGAACGGGTCGATGCACCACAGCTCGCGATCTGACCACTCGACAGCGCGGCGCGCGTACAACTCCCCGACCGCTGCCAACCGGCGCGCGGTGGCCGCTGACTCGGCACGCACCGCCGCACTCATGGCTTCGATCAGACCCGCATTGTCTTCGAACATGTGTTCGACACTAGATGCACACCCTGACAGAAAATCTCGTCCGGCGGGGTGGGTTCGAGCTCGGCGCATACTGACTAACGTGACTCCACTGTCGCGGTACATCGCCGAAGAAATCGCCACCGACCACGTCGACGGCCTGCTGTCGCGCCGCGAGGCACTGCGGCGGCTCGCACTTCTCGGAGTCGGCACCACGGCGGCCGCGGCGTTGATCGCGGCGTGCGGTGATAAACGCTCCGCGGCCCCGGCCGGCACCCGCTCGACAGCGACGTCCGTCGGCCCACCGCCCGGGATGCAGAGCACCGTGGCGACCGAGGCCGTCTCCTGGGCCGGTCCGCAAACTCAGCTGCAGGGCGCGTGGGCCGCGGCACGCGACCCCATCGGGGCGGTTCTGGTGATTCATGAGAACAAGGGCCTCAACGACTGGGTGCGTTCGGTGGCGGGACGGCTTGCCGGGAGCGGCTATTCGGCGCTGGCGATCGACCTGCTCTCCGAGGCGGGCGGCACCGGCACGTTCACCGACCCGGCGCAGGCGACCGCGGCGCTGGCCACCGTCCCGCCCGCCCGCTTCATCGCCGATCTGCGTTCCGGCCTCGACGAACTACAACGGCGGGTGCCCGGCCACAAGATCGCGGTCGTCGGATTCTGTTTCGGCGGCGGGCTGGTCTGGCGGCTGCTGGCCGACGGTGAACCGCGACTGGCGGCGGCCGTGCCGTTCTACGGTCCGACGCCGGAGAATCCCGACTTCAGCGGCTCGAAGGGTGCTGCGGTGCTCGGCTTCTACGGTGCGCTCGATGACCGGGTCACCTCGACCGAGCCGGCCGCCAAGCAGGCCCTCGAAAGCGCCGGACTGGTCCACGAACTCGTCGTCGAACCCGATGCCGATCATGCGTTCTTCAATGACACCGGACAGCGTTACAACCCGACCGCCGCCGCCGACGCCTGGAAGCGCCTACAGGACTGGTTCTCCCGCCACCTGAGCTGAAAACCTTTGCGGCAGAATAGGGCCGTGCGCGCATGGGTGGTGTGGTCGGCAGGTCTGCTGGCCTACACCGTGGCGGTGATGGACCGCACCACCCTCGGGGTGATCGGACTGGATGCGGCCGAGCGGTTCGGCGCAACACCGGCGGTGCTGTCCACCTTCGTGGTGCTGCAACTGGTCGTGTACGCCGGCGCGCAGATACCGGCCGGAGTTCTGCTGGACCGCTTCGGTTCCCGCGCGATGATCCTGGCGGGCGGCACACTGATGCTGCTGGGCCAGTTGACCATGGCATTCACCACCTCGCTGCCGACCGCGATCGCGGCACGCTCGATCGTGGGCCTCGGTGACGCATTCACCTTCGTCTCGGTGGTGCGCCTGGTTCCGCACTGGTTCCCACCGCGGCAGGTACCGCTGGTGACTCAGTTGACGGGCATATCGGGCCAACTGGGTCAGATACTCTCCGCGGTCCCCTTCCTGGGCCTGATGGTCAGCGCGGGATGGACGGCGGCCTTCTCCGCGGTGGCCGCACTCGGCGTGGTGTCGCTGATGCTCACCGCACTGCTGGTCCGAAACGCGCCCTACGGCGCGGTCCTCGACGATCCGGTCACCGATCTGCGTCAGACGCTGCGCGGCGTCAAGACGGTCTGGCTGCGCCCCGGCACCCGGCTGGGGTTCTTCACCCATATGGGCACCCAGTTCTCCATCACCATCTTCGCTCTCATGTGGGGTGTTCCCTACCTGACTGCCGCCCAGAATGTTTCACGCGACTGGGCCGGCGCCATGCTGACCGTCTCCGTTGTCACCGCGGTGGTGGCCGGGATCGTCATCGGCATCGTCATCGGCCGGCACCCGCACCGGCGCTCCCAGCTGGTGCTGGCAATCATCGCCGCCAACGTGGCGGTCTGGACGGCCGTGCTCGCCCTGAACTCCCCAGCGCCGCACTGGCTGCTGGTGGTCCTGGTGGTGGTGATCTCGGTGGGCGGACCGGGATCGGTGGTCGGCTTCGACTTCGCCCGCACCTTCAACCCCCGTGCCAGCCTGGGCACCGCGCAGGGCACCGTGAACGTCGGTGGTTTTCTGGCCTCACTGCTCCTGATGCAGGCCATGGGGATGGTGATCAGCGCGATGGGCGGCTACTCGTTCGAATCGTTCCGGGTGGCCTGGTGTCTGCAGTACATCGTCTGGGCGGTGGCGGTCATCGGCATTCTGGCCACCCGCCGCAAGGCCCGGGCCACCATCGGCGATATCGAGGAGAGCAAGTACCTGCTGGAGTTCTTCAGCGACTCGACCAGCGGAACTGACCGTCCGATTCAGCCGAAGGCTTGCTAGCGTCAGGGGGTGAGCAGGATCGCCAATGACATCACCGAACTGACCGGTAACACCCCCCTGGTGCGGCTTCGCCACGTCACCGACGGTGCCGCGGCTGAGGTTCTCGGCAAGCTGGAGTCCTTCAACCCCTCGGCCAGCGTCAAGGATCGCATCGGCGTCGCGATGATCGACGCGGCCGAGAAGGCGGGCCTGATCAATCCAGACACCATCGTCGTGGAGCCGACCAGCGGCAACACCGGTATCGCGCTGGCCATGGTGTGCGCGGCCCGCGGGTACCGGTGTGTGCTGACCATGCCGGAGACCATGAGCCGGGAGCGCCGCATGCTGCTTCGCGCCTACGGCGCCGAGCTGATCCTGACGCCCGGACCCGACGGTATGGGCGGTGCCATCGCCAAGGCCGAGGAACTGGCGAAGTCCGACTCCCGGTACTTCATGCCACAGCAGTTCGAGAATCCGGCCAACCCGGCCATCCACCGGGTGACCACCGCCGAGGAGATCTGGAACGACACCGACGGCACGGTCGACATCTTCGTCGGTGGCGTCGGAACCGGCGGCACCATCACCGGAGTCGCAGAGGTCCTCAAGGAGCGCAAGCCCTCGGTGCAGATCGTCGCGGTGGAACCGGCCGCCTCACCGGTGCTCTCCGGCGGCGCGAAGGGCCCGCACCCCATCCAGGGCATCGGCGCCGGGTTCGTGCCGGGGGTACTGGCGACTGAGTTGATCGACGAGATCATCGGAGTCGGCAACGACGATTCGTTCAGCATGGCCCGGCGACTGGCGAAGGAGGAGGGCCTGATGGTCGGCATCTCCTCCGGGGCGGCAGCGTGGGCGGCCGCGCAGCTGGCCAAGCGGCCGGAGAACGCCGGCAAGGTCATCGTCGTGCTGTTGCCCAGCTTCGGCGAGCGGTACCTGAGTACGGCGCTGTTCGCCGATCTGGCCGACTAGCCGTGCTGTCGGCAATCCGCCGCGACGTGCGGTCCGTGAAAGAACGCGACCCCGCGGCACGATCAACGCTGGAGGTCGTACTCGCCTACCCCGGCCTGCACGCGGTCTGGGGTCACCGCATCACCCACTGGCTGTGGCACCACAACGCCAAACTCGCGGCACGATTACTCGCCGAACTCATCCGTAAGTTCACCGGCGTCGAGATCCATCCCGGCGCGGTACTGGGCCAGGGTGTGTTCATCGACCACGCGACCGGAGTGGTGATCGGCGAGACGGCCGAGGTCGGCGATAACGTGACGATCTATCAGGGTGTCACCCTCGGGGGCACCAGCCTCGAAGGCGGAAAGCGTCACCCCACGATCGGAAACAATGTCACCATCGGATCCGGGGCAAAAGTGCTGGGCGCCATCACAATCGGTGACAACAGCCAGATCGGTGCCAACTCCGTCGTCATCAAACCCGTACCCGCGAACTCGGTAGTCGTGGGCGTTCCGGGGCAGATTGTCGGCAGCGACCACCCCACCCGGGCCGACCAGTTCAAACTCCCCGATCCGCTCGGTGTGAGTTTGCACTCGCTGCTGAACCGGGTGGCCAGGTTGGAAGCACAGAGCGACGGCCCCCATGACGATCACGCGATCCGCGCGCCCGAGGGCGGCATCTGGCGCGGTGACGACTTCGTGATCTGAGCGACGGTCGTCAGAACCAGTCGGCGCGCATCTCCAGCGTGGTGCGATCCAGACGCTCCAACAGATCCAGCTGCGGACCGGTCCGGGGAAGTTCGTAGCCGAAGAAGTAGCGTCCGGCCGCGCGCTTACCGTCGTAGAAGTCGCCCTGCTTACCGTCGGCGGCGATCATCTGCTCCAGCCACATCCAGGCGACCACCAGGTGGCCGACGGCCTCCAGATAGACCGCGCTGTTGGCCAGGGCGGCGTCGACATCACCGGATGCGAACATCGACGCGGTCACACCCGCCAGTCGCTGCCAGCCGGCGTCGAGCACAGCGGCCATCCCGGCGAGCTCGCCACCGCGGGCGGTGGCCGCCGTGACGGTCTCACCGACGGCGCCCAGCAGGGCGGCCAGGTTGGCGCCGCCGTCCTGGACCACCTTGCGGCCCAACAGGTCCAGACTCTGGATGCCGTGGGTGCCCTCATGGATCGGATTGAGCCGGTTGTCCCGGTAATGCTGTTCGACGTCGTATTCGCGGGTGTATCCATAGCCGCCGTGCACCTGGATCGCCAGGTTGTTGGCCTCCAGGCACCACTGCGACGGCCAACTCTTGGCCACCGGCGTCAGGATGTCGAGCAGCCGGCCGGCGTTCTGGGCCTCGTCCGCGGATTGCGGGCTGCTCTGGATATCGCTCACGCGCGCGCAGTACAGCAGTAACGCCAGAGCGCCCTCCACGTAGGACTTCTGGGCCAGCAGCATTCGCCGCACGTCGGCGTGCTCGATGATGGGGATCTGTGGCGAGGCCGGGTCCTTGGCGGTCGGCGTCCGGCCCTGCGGGCGCTCCTTGGCGTACTGCAGCGATTTCAGATAACCGGTGTATCCCAGGGCGACCGCGCCGAGGCCCACTCCCAGCCGGGCTTCGTTCATCATGTGGAACATGTAGTTCAGGCCGCGGTGCGGTTCGCCCACCAGATAGCCGACCGCACCGGGCTGCCCCAGCGGTTGATGGCCTCCCTCACCGAAATTCAGTGCGGTGTTGACCGTTCCGCGAAAGCCCATCTTGTGGTTGAGACCGGCCAGCACAACGTCGTTGCGCTCACCGATGGACCCGTCGGCCTCGACCAGAAACTTCGGCACGATGAACAACGAGATCCCCTTGGTGCCGGCCGGTGCGCCGACGATCTTGGCCAGCACCAGGTGCACGATGTTCTCGCTGAGCTCATGGTCGCCACCGGAGATCCACATCTTCGAGCCGAACAGCCGGTAGGTGCCGTCGTCCTGGGGTTCGGCGCGGGTGGTGATATCGGCCAACGACGAACCGGCCTGGGGCTCGGACAGGCACATTGTGCCGGTGAAGCGACCCGCCAGGGTCGGTTTGACGAACGTCTCGATCTGCTCGGGTGTGCCGTAATGGGCCAGCAGGTTCGCGTTGGCCAGACTCAGCATGACGTAGGCGGCGGTGCCGACATTGGCCGCATGGAACCAGGCCATCCCGGCACCGGAGACGGCCAGCGGCAGCTGCCCGCCACCGAGGGCCTCATCCATTCCCGCGGCCAACAGATCGGCCTGGGCGAAGGCCTCCAGGGCCTGTTTGACCTCGGGGTTGAGCGTGACTCGTTCACCGTCGAAGGTCGGCTCGTTGGAGTCGTTCTTCTTGTTGTGCGGTGCGAAATACCGGGTCGCCAATTCTTCGCAGAGATCCAGCAGCGCGCTGAAAGTCTCGGTGGAGTGTTCGGCGAAACGCTCGCGCTTGGTCAGTTCCTCGATGTTGAGCCATTCGAAGAGCAGGAAGTCCAGGTCCCTGCGGGACAAGATATTCGACGTCACCGGGTCACCCTAACTCCCGCGGCGACTGACACCATGGGCAGATGATTCACCGCCGGGCCACCCTTGCCGTCATCTGCCTCCTGCTGACCGGGTGCAGCACCGCGATCCCCGGGCACCCGATGGCCCAGAGCGGATCCACGACCGCGGCCGCCGTCACCTGGGGCCCGTGCGAGGTCTCCGGTGGCGATCTGCCCCGCGGCGCCCAGTGCGGTGAACTCGCCGTGCCGGTCGATTACTCCCAGCCCGACAGTGACGTCGCGACCCTGGCGCTGATCCGGTTTCCGGCCACCGGGAAGAAGATCGGCTCACTGGTGATCAACCCCGGCGGCCCCGGGGAATCCGGCGTCGACGCCGCCGTCTCGATACTGCAGGACATACCCGCCGAGATTCGCGAGCGATTCGATCTGGTCGGCTTCGATCCGCGCGGGGTGGGATCCTCGACTCCGGCGATATCGTGCAACTCCGACGCCGACGACGACGCGTACCGCGCCGACCCGCAGGTCGACTACAGCCCCGCCGGTATCGAACACATCGAAAGCACCGAGAAGCAGTTCGCGCAGCGCTGCGTGGACAAAGTGGGTAAGAACTTCCTGGCCAACGTCGGCACGGTCAACGTGGCCCGCGACCTCGACCGGTTACGCGAGGCACTCGGCGACGATAAGTTGACCTACCTCGGCTACTCCTACGGCACGCTCATCGGATCCGCGTATGCCGAGGCCTATCCGGACAAGGTCCGCGCCATGATCCTCGACGGAGCGATCGACCCGACTACCGACCCGATCCAGTCCGATATCGACCAGGCCGCCGCATTCCAACAGGCTTTCGACGATTACGCGGCCGACTGCGCCAAGGACAGGGACTGCCCGCTGGGGACCGATCCGGCGAAAGCCGTTGCGGTCTATAAGGATCTGGTCGATCCACTGGTGACGACGCCGGCCAAGACCACGGACCCCCGCGGCCTCGGCTACGGCGACGCGGTCACCGGAACCATCACCGCCATGTACGCCCCGTCGCTGTGGAAGCACCTGACCGCCGGACTGCGTGAGTTGACCAGGGGCCGCGGCGACACCCTGCTGGACCTCGCGGACAGCTACTGGGATCGCGACGAACAGGGCCGCTACACGAATGCCAATGACGCACTCATCGCCATCAACTGCGTCGACGGACCACCGAACACCGACCGCGCCAAGGCTGCCGACGAAGATAAGAAGATGCGTGAGGTGGCCCCGTTCATGTCCTACGGCGAGTTCACCGGCAATGCGCCACTGGACACCTGCGCGTTCTGGCCTGTGCCGCCGACCAGTGGACCGCATCAGATCTCCGCTCCGGGCCTACCCCCGGTACTGGTGGTCTCCACCACCGACGACCCGGCGACTCCGTATCAGGCCGGGGTCGACCTCGCCAGGGAACTCGGTGGAGCGCTGCTGACCTTCGACGGGACTCAGCACACCGTGGTCTTCGAAGGCGAGAGGTGCGTGGATGAGTTCGCGACGGACTACCTGGTGAACCTCACCGCGCCCCCGGTCGGGACCCGCTGCTAGACCACCACGTCAACGTGATGGTGGGCCAGATAGAGCAGGATCGTCAGTGTCATCGCGAGGATGAACACCAGTAGTGAGGCGATGCCCATCCGACGGTCAATTTGCACGGAAAGTGCCTCTGCCACTTCGTGTCTGTTGCGCCGGCTCGCCAGCACCGTGTAGCCCATCGCCGCCAGGACATAGACCAGCGAGATGATATAGATCAGGTCGAGCAGGGTCAGATAGTCGACCGACGGCAGGTCGCTGTCGGTCGTCCACTGCAACGCCACGATGGTGAGCATCGCGGTCACCCCGATCCCGGTCCGGGCGTCCTCCATTCGCGCCGGCAGCATGTAGATCAGCGATGTGATCAGGATGATGATCAGGATCGGCAGCACGATCTTCACCATGTACGGCAGCGGATCCCGCTGAAGGGGCAACTCGATGACGATGCGGGAGTACTTCAGATCCGGCGGCGCGGAGACATCGCCGAAATTCGTCGGGTAGATGTGCTCGACGACAGAGAGTTTCGGCGGCTGCAACACATATCCCGGGATCGTCACCGAGGGGCTGATCGCCACCGGCGGATTGTCCGGAACGTAGACGAGATCACGGGTGTCCTGATTCTCATCCTCGAATACGATCACCAGGTTCTGGATGTCGAACGGGTACTTCTCCAGGTTCATCTTGCGGGCGAACACACCCGAGTAGCGGAACGCCTGATACTTGGATCCGTCGGGCATGGTCAACGGCTCCGGATAGAGCTGCTTGCCGGTCACCCCGCCGGTCTGCGAGGTGGTGGTGTTCTGATAGGCATCGGAGTTCATCGGCTCGATCGAGTCGGACGGATCGATCTTGGGACTCTTCCACCGGAACCAGATATAGAAGTCGGCGGTGAAACTGTCATTGGCCAGATCGACGTCCTGGATGTCGTAGATGAAGGCTCCAACGGTGACCGTCTCGGGCCCACCCGCGGCGTGCGCCTGCACCGGCGGGGTCATCGGGATGACGAACAGCACCGCCAGAACGGCGGCGAGCACCCGGCGCACGAACCTCATCTCGATCCCCAACCCTTCTTCCGGACTGACCGTACTATCCACTCGTGCCGTCGGGGAGTAAGAGCCTTGAGCCGCAGGTCGAGTTGCGCGGGGTGCGCAAGGTCTTCGGCGATGCCCGCCACCCGGTGGTCGCTGTCGATGACGTCAGCCTGACCGTCGGCAGCGGCGAGCTGTTCGCCATCCTGGGCCCGTCGGGGTCCGGCAAGACCACGGTGCTGCGGATGATCGCCGGCTTCGAGCAGCCCACGGGCGGCACCGTGCACCTGGCTGGTCAGGATGTCACCGCGCTGCCTGCCGCCCGCCGGGACACCAACACCGTCTTTCAGGACTACGCACTGTTTCCGCATATGACCGTCGCGCAGAACGTCGAATACGGCCTGCTGGTCAAGGGCGTGCCCAAACCCGAACGCCGCCAGCGCACCGCTGCGGCGCTGGACATGGTGCGCCTGGCCGATCAGGCCGGTCGCAAACCCGCCCAGCTCTCCGGCGGCCAGCAGCAGCGGGTGGCGCTGGCCAGGGCGCTGGTCGGCCGGCCCCGGGTGCTACTGCTCGACGAACCGCTGGGGGCACTCGACCTCAAACTCCGCGAGCAGATGCAGGTCGAGCTGAAGGCCATCCAGCGCGAACTCGGTATCACCTTCGTCATCGTCACCCACGACCAGGACGAGGCCCTCACCCTGTGCGATCGCCTGGCGGTGTTCAACAACGGCCGGGTCGAGCAGATCGGCGCCGCGCGGGAGGTTTACGAGAATCCGGTCAACCGGTTCGTCGCCGACTTCGTCGGCACCTCCAACGTGCTCGACGGCGCGGTGGCCGAGGCGCTGATCGGCAGGCCCGGCAGCTACGCGATCCGCCCGGAGCGGGTGCTGCTGCTCGACGGGGGCGAACCGGTGCCGGCCGGAATGCACACCGTGAGCGCCCGGGTGGCCGAGGTGGTCTACGCCGGCCCGGTGACGCGGGTGGCCGCCGACACCGCCGACGGGCAGCGCCTGACCGCGACCCTGGTGAGCGCGCAGACCTCCGCCGATATCACCCACGATGCCCCGGTCGTACTGGCCTGGCCCGATGACGCTGTCCGCCCCCTCGCTCACAACCCGATATAAGGAGACCCGATGACCACAGCACTTCGCCGCCTGGGTGTGGTGATGGTTTGCGCTGCAACCGTATTCGCGGCCGGCTGTTCGAATTCGAACACCACCGGCTCCACCAATCCCCCGAAGATCGAACCGGCCTCGACGGTCGGCGCCGGGGAGGGACAGCTCAACCTGGTGGCCTGGCCGGGTTATGCCGAGGACGGCTCCAACGATCCGAAGGTCGACTGGGTGCACCCCTTCGAGCAGGAGAGCGGGTGCAAGGTCAACATCAAGATCGGCAACACCTCCGATGAGATGGTGCAACTGATGCGCACCGCCCAGTACGACGGCGTGTCCGCCTCCGGGGACGCCACCCTGCGACTGATATACGGCGGCGATGTGGCGCCGGTGAACACCGCCCTGGTGCCCAGCTACGCGACGATCGCGCCGTTCCTCAAGGACCGGGCATGGAACTCCGTCGACGGCCAGATGTACGGCATCCCGCACGGCTGGGGGGCGAACCTGCTGATGTACAACACCGATGTCGTCAAGGGGGCGCCGGACTCCTGGGGTGCGGTGTTCCCGGGCGCACCGGAGTACAGGGGCAGACTCACCGCATACGACTCCCCCATCTACATCGCCGATGCGGCGCTGTACCTGTCCAAGACCAAACCTGAACTGGGCATCAAGAATCCATATGCGTTGACCGACGACCAGCTCAATGCAGCGGTCGATCTGCTCAAGGAGCAGCACGGCAACATCGGTGAGTACTGGTCGGACTACACCAAGGCGGTGCAGGCCTTCGAGTCCGGCACCTCGGTGATCGGCACCAGCTGGCAGGTGATCGCCAACATGATCACCTCTGACAACAAGGTCAAGATCGCCACGGTGCTGCCCAAGGAAGGCTCCACCGGTTGGTCAGACTCCTGGATGATCGCCGCCAAGGCCGCCCACCCCAACTGCATGTACAAGTGGATGGACTACATCACCTCGCCGAAGGTCAACGCACAGGTCGCCGAGTACTTCGGTGAGGCACCGGCGCAGACCAAGGCCTGCGAGATGACAGTGGACAAGAACTTCTGCGCGACGTTCCACGCCACCGACGCCGCTTACGCCGAGCAGATCAGCTACTGGACCACCCCGCAGAAGAAGTGCATCGACGGCAGCGGTGACAACTGCACGGCCTACAGCGAGTGGGTCGACAAGTGGCAGCAGATCAAGGGGTGACGCACGGCCTCACCAAGAGGCTCAGCCTGACGTTTCTGCTCGTTCCACCGCTGACCTGGCTGATTCTGGCCTATCTCGGTTCGCTTGCGGTCCTGCTGCTTTCGGCGTTGTGGACCACCGACACCTTCACCGGTTCGGTGGTGCGCACCCTCACCGGAGACAACATCGTCCGGGTCCTCACCGACGCGGTCTTCCGCACCGCGACACTGCGCACCGTCGGAATCGCGCTGACCGTGACGGTGATCTGCGCGCTGCTGGCGGTGCCACTGGCGCTCTATATGGCCAAGGTGGCCTCGCCGCGGGGCCGGCTGATGCTGGTGGTCGCGGTGACCACGCCGCTGTGGGCGAGTTATCTGGTCAAGGCCTACGCCTGGCGGATGCTGCTGTCCCCGGAGGGTCCGCTGAGGTGGGTGGCGGGCTTCACACCCGGGTACGGGATCGTCGCGACCGTGCTGACCCTCACCTATCTGTGGATGCACAACAAGGTGATTCCGGTGATCACCGCGCTTGACCGGCTGACAGAAAGCGTGATCGACGCAAGTTCGGATCTGGGTGCGCGTGATCTGACCACCCTGCGCCGAATCGTCGCGCCACTGGTGTTCCCGGGCATCGCCGCCGGCTCGATCTTCACCTTCTCCCTGAGTCTCGGTGACTACATCGCGGTCACCATCGTCGGCGGCAAGACTCAGATGCTGGGCAACATCATCTACGGCCAACTGGTGACCGCCAACAATCAGCCACTGGCCGCGGCCCTGTCGCTGATCCCATTGACGGCCATCGTGTTGTACCTGCTCGCGATGCGGCGTACCGGGGCCCTGGAGAACATCTGATGTTGTCCTCGAGAATGCGCGCGGTGCTGCGGGTATGCACCGCTGTCGCGCTGGTGTTCCTGTACGCGCCGCTGCTGCTGGTGCTGCTCAACGCTTTCAACGCCTCCAAGACCTTCGCCTTCCCGCCCACCGGTCTGACGCTGCGCTGGTGGGCGGCTGCCTGGGCCAGCGACGGTATGTGGCACTCGCTGGGCAACTCGGTGCTCGTCGGACTGTGTGCCACCGGGATCGCGCTGGTACTCGGCACGATGGTGGCATTCGCAGTGCAGCGGTACCGATTCTTCGGTCGCCAAACCGTGAACCTGCTTGTGGTGCTTCCCATTACGCTGCCCGGAATCGTCACCGGTATCGCGATGTACGCCACCTTCACCTCGGCTCTGCACGTGGCCCTGGGCATGGCCACGGTCATCATCGGCCACGCCACCTTCTGCATTGTCGTGGTCTTCAACAACGTCCAGGCCCGGCTGCGTCGGCTCGGTACCGGGCTGGAGGACGCCTCCGGTGATC
>NZ_JBPCSX010000191.1:0-4587 GCF_051006775.1 Mycobacterium sp. | reverse complement strand
GCGACGACCTGTTCACCACCGTCAAGAACCTGTCGATATTGGTGGATGCACTTGAGAGCAGCCGGGATCTGCTGCGCAATCTCAACCAGAACTTCGCAGCGACGACCAGCCTGTTGTCCAACCAGCCCAACGAGCTGGGACACGCGACCGCTGACATTAATGCTGTCGTCGGGGATGTCCAGAGCTTCGTCGCCGAGAATCGCGAATCGCTAGGTACCACCTCGGACAAGCTCGCGTCGGTGTCGACGGCACTCGACGAGAGCCTTGATGACATCAAGCAGGTGCTCCATACGTCGACCCCGGCGTTCGCGAACTTCCTGAACATCTATCAGCCGTCTCAGGGGGCGCTGACGGGCATCCTGTCGACCAACTTCCTCTCCAACCCGCTGCAGTTCATTTGTGGGGCAGTGCAGGCGGCATCGAAGCTTGGTGCCGAAGAGGCTTCCAAGCTGTGCGTGCAGTACCTGGCGCCCATTGTCAAGAACCGCCAATACAACAGCTTGCCGCTCGGGGAGAATCTGTTCATCGGACAGTCCGCCCGTCCGAACGAATTGACCTACAGCGAGGACTGGCTACGTCCGGACTACATTCCGCCGTCCGGGACCCCTGCACCGGATGGAGCGACCAGTCAGCTGCCGCCTGCCGGGGCGCCGTTTACCAACTTCGGAGAGTCCGCCGATCCCAACGATGGCCATGCGCCCTTCGTGCCAGCCGTGCCGGACCCCGGACCGCCGGCCCCGCCGCCTGTGCGAGCCGATCCCAACGCGGGGTTGGCCGGCCTCATGGTCCCCACCGGAGCCGGTTCATGATGCGGACACGCCTTATGTCCGCAGTCGCGGGGATGGCAGCGACGGTTATGGGCCTGTCGGGTTGCGCCGATTGGCAGGGCGCCAATTCGCTTCCCCTGCCGGGGACGGCAGGCAGCGGGGCCGGGTCCTACGAGATTCAAGTCCAGCTACCCGAGGTCGACAACATCGAACGCAACTCACGGGTGCGCGTGGGCGACGTCACGGTGGGAAAGGTCGTCAAGATCGAACGCCAAGGCTGGCACGCCCTGCTGACGCTGTCCCTGGACGGCGACGTCGACCTACCTGCAAATGCCACCGCCGTGCTGGGCCAGACCAGCCTCTTGGGTTCATTGCACGTTGAGCTGGCGCCGCCCACAGCCGTCGCACCCGAGGGCAGGCTGCACGAGGGCTCCCTGATTCCGCTCGCCAATGCCAGCACGGTCCCCTCCACAGAGCAGACCCTGGCGGCGGTGTCGGTCCTCCTGAACGGGGGCGGCATCGGCGAGATTCAGGAGATCACCCGCACGTTGAGCACGGCCTTCATGGGTCGCGAAGGTGACCTGCGCAGCCTGATCGGACAACTCGACACCTTCATCGCCCACCTCAACGAGCAGAGCGGCGACATCATCGCTGCCACCGATGGGCTCAATAATCTGGTCGGGCAGCTTGCCGCACAGAAGCCGACGATTGACAAGGCATTGAGGACCATCCCAGACGCGCTGGCGGTATTAAAGGACGAACGCCAGGTTCTGGTGGAAGCGGTGGACTCGCTAGGCAAGTTCTCAGCACTGGCCGCGGATTCGGTGAACCAGACCAAGGAGAATCTGGTCAAGGAATTGAGAGACCTCGGGCCCGTGCTGAAATCCCTGGCCGATGCGGGCCCCGCGCTGACCCGTTCGTTCGACTTCATCTCCACATTCCCCTTCCCGAAGGCCACTTTGTCCAAGTGGTTACGTGGTGACTATGCGAACCTGACCGCGGTCGTCGACTTGACGTTGAGCCGTTTGGACGCGGGTCTGCTGACTGGGACACGCTTCGAGGGGCAGCTGACCGAACTCGAATTGCAGTGGGGTAGAACAATCGGACAGATGCCGAGTCCGTACACCGCACGCAACCCGTTGGTGGCTCCCTACCACTTCGATCAGGGGCCGTGACATGCACATCACTTCACGCACAAAAATTCAGCTCAGCATCTTTCTGGTGGTCTCGCTCGTCGGTCTGACCATCATGGCGTTCGGCTACATCCAAGTCCCCAGTTTGTTCTTCGGGATCAACCGCTACACCGTCACTCTTCAACTTCCCGAAGCCAGCGGGCTGTATGCGCGTGGGAACGTCACTTACCGTGGTACCGAAGTCGGCATCATCAAGGACGTCGCCCTCACTGAGACAGGCGTCCAGGCAGTGCTGTCGCTGGACTCGAAATTCAAGATCCCATCTGATCTGCAGGCCGAGGTGCACAGCGTTTCCGCGGTAGGCGAGCAATACGTCCAATTGCTGCCCCGCGACGACACGTCGGCGCCCCTGAAGCAGGGTGACGTCATCACCAGGGAGAATACGAGCGCGCCTCCGGACATCAACGAATTGCTGGACGCGACGAACCGAGGCCTGCAAGCCATCCCGCGCGACAACCTCAAGACCACCATCGACGAGGCTTACTTGGCGTTCGGTGGGCTCGGACCCGAGATCGGACGCTTCCTCGAGGGTGGCAGCAACCTGGCGATCGACGCCAAGAAGAACCTGGCCGAACTCACCAACGTGGTCGACAACGTCGGGCCGATCCTCGACACGCAAACGGACACGGCTGACTCCGTGCAGGCCTGGGCTGCGCACCTGGCCGCGATCACCACATCCTTAAAGGACAACGACTCGGCGGTTCGGGGTGTCCTGCAGAACGCTCCGGCAGCGGCCGAGGAGATACGCGCGCTGTTCGATCGAGTTCAACCAACACTCCCGGTGGTGCTGGCGAACCTCGCGGGTCTCACCGGCGTGGCGATCGCCTACCGCGACGACTTGGAACAGCTTCTCGTGATGATTCCCCAAGGGGTCCAGATCATTCAGGGCACACTGGTACCTAATCGAGGAACCAAGCAGGCTTACATGGGCGCTAATCTCAGCTTCAACCTCAACATCAACCTCCCGAAGCCGTGTACCACGGGATTCCTTCCGCCACAACAGATTCGCAGTGCCGCGCTCACCGACTATCCGGACTCGCCAGCGGGGCTCCTGTACTGCCGGACTCCGCAGGATTCGCCGAATAATGTCCGCGGAGCCAAGAACTACCCGTGTGAGACGCGACCCGGCAAGCGGGCTCCCACGGTCAAGCTGTGCGAAAGCGATGAGCAGTACGTCCCGCTGAATGACGGCTTCGACTGGAAGGGCGACGCCAACGCGACCCTGTCTGGTCAGGGAGTGCCGCAATTCAATCCCGGGGACGTCATCCCACCGGGATACCCGGGCGACAGCCCACCGTTGGCAGCACCACGTCCCGTCGAGGCCCCAATGCCGATCGCGGTCGCCGAGTACGACCCGGCAACCGGCACCTACCTGGGACCCGACGGGAAGGTTCACACGCAGGCCGATCTGGCCATCAACGCACCTCAGGAGCAAACATGGCAAAGCATGATGCTGCCGCCGGCGACGAATTGACCGATGCCGATCCGCCCGCCCACATCGACGGCGAAGTGGATTGCGCCACGGAGATCGCTGCCGACGAACACATCTCCGCTCCCCGAATATCGTCAGCCAGGACGGCGATGCTGGTCAGCGCTCTGATCGCCGTCGCTGCAATGGCTCTCGTCGGCTTCCTCGGGTTCCGCACCTTCGAATCGATGCAGGCAAGGGATCGGGACAACCTCTTCGTGGAAGTCGCGCGGCAAGGTGCCGTGAACCTGACCACGATCAACTGGCAGGAAGCCGACAAGGATGTCAACCGCATTCTCGAATCAGCGACCGGCGCGTTCTATGACGACTTCGAAAAGCGCTCTCAGCCATTCGTAGAAGTAGTCAAACAGGCGCAGTCGCAGTCGGTGGGAACCGTCACCGGAGCCGGTTTGGAATCCTCGTCAGACGATCAGGCACAGGTGCTCGTGGCAGTGTCCGTCAAGACGACCAATCGCGGTGCGCAAGAAGCAAGCCCACGTGCCTGGCGCATGCGTATCAACGTTCAAAAGATCGGCGACCAAGCAAAGGTCTCGAACGTACAGTTCGTACCATGACCGCGGGTACCTTCAGCGATGACGATTCGGCTGGTGGCGGGGATCTCACCATGACGACGATCCCGCCAGACCAGGATGAACACGTCCTCGAGGCACCGCAGCGTCGTGGACGTGAATTCAACTGGGTGAGCATCGCAACCGTCGTGCTGCAGGCGGTGGCCCTGATCCTGTTCATGATCGCGGGCTATCTTAAGTGGGCGGACTCCTCGATTCGCGAGTCCCAGACTGCACGAGTCGAATCGGTACAGGCGGCCCGCGACGGTACGGTCGCGCTGCTCTCTTACACCCCCGCAGACGTCGACAAGCAGCTGGCCGCTGCCCGCGATCTGCTGACTGGTGACTTTCGGAATTCCTACACCACGCTGACTGAGGACGTCGTGATCCCCGGCGCCAAGCAACAAAAGATCAACGCCGTCGCGACGGTGCCGGCCGCATCCTCGGTGTCGGCGAACGCCAAGCACGCCGTCGCGCTGGTGTTCGTCAACCAGACGACCACGGTTGGTTCGACGGCCCCTACAACCTTGACTTCCGCAGTGAGCGTGGGGTTGGAGAAGGTTGACGGTCGGTGGCTGATCTCGAAGTTC
>NZ_JBPCSX010000190.1:0-8405 GCF_051006775.1 Mycobacterium sp. | reverse complement strand
GCGTGGGTGCGCTCCGGCGCCACCAGGTAGGCAACTAGCGGAATTTCCACCAGGGTGAAGGCAACCACGTTGAACATCACCAGTGCCGAGATCCGGGTGGCGACGGTTGCACTGCCGGCGGCGATAACGGCCAGCGCCGCCAGGTAGTCCAGCGAGGGCAGCGCGATACCCAGGCCGGCGACTCCGGCAACCCACGGGGAGGTGCCCTCGAGTAATCGGGCCATCCACACCGGCGGCGTGCGGGGACGACCGGTGGTGGCTGCCAGGAAGACTGCCGCCAGCAAGGCCAGCACCCCGACGACGATCTGGACCCTGGGCAGGGTGAAATGCGCGGACTCCGGCAGCCGAGATTCGATGGTGAACAGCACGATCACCCCCACCGACAAGCCCATCAGGTAGCCGCCGCACAGGAAGGCGGCCAGCTGTAGTCGAGGGCGTGGACGGTTGAGCATCAGCACGGTCATCCCGACCCGAAAGGGTTCCAGACTGACCGCGAGAGCCATGACCAGCAGGGTGATCCACATCAAGCGCAACGCTACCCATGTGAAGATGGAGGGGTCATGAGCAACACCGAACTCAGCCCCGCCGCGCTCCGCGAGGCATTCGGCCACTTCCCGTCCGGTGTCATCGCGATCGCCGCGGAGATCGACGGTGTGCGGGTAGGTCTGGCCGCCAGCACCTTCGTGCCGGTGTCGTTGGATCCGCCCCTGGTGTCCTTCTGCGTCCAGAACAGCTCCGAGACCTGGCCCAAGCTCAAGGCCGTGCAGGCGTTGGGCATCAGTGTGCTCGGCGAGGCGCAAGACACGGCGGCACGCACGTTGGCGGCCAAGACCGGCGATCGGTTCGCCGGATTGGACACGGTGTCCTCGACGGCCGGGGCCGTCTTCGTCAAAGACACCTGCGTATGGCTGGAGAGCGCGATAGAGCAGGAATTGCCCGCCGGAGATCACACGATCGTGCTACTGCGCGTCCGGAATGTCACGGTGCACGGCGGTGCGCCGATCATCTTCCACCGCAGCGGTTTTCACCGCCTCGGCGGCTAGCCTTTACTTCCTGCGGAACAATTTATTGCCGAGCCAGACGACCGGGTCGTACTTGCGGTCGGCCACACGCTCCTTCATCGGGATCAGCGCGTTGTCGGTGATCTTGATGTGCTCGGGGCACACCTCAGTGCAGCACTTGGTGATGTTGCAGTAACCGAGTCCGAAGTCCTCCTGGGCCATGTCCTTGCGGTCCAAGGTGTCCAGCGGGTGCATATCGAGCTCGGCGGTTCTCATCAGGTAACGCGGACCGGCGAACGACTTCTTGTTCTCCTCGTGGTCGCGGACCACGTGGCAGACGTTGTTGCACAGGAAGCACTCGATGCACTTGCGGAATTCCTGCGACCGCTCGACGTCCTCCTGTGCCATCCGGTAGTCACCGGGCTGCAGATCCTTCGGCGGTGCGAATGACGGAATCTCGCGAGCCTTCTCATAGTTGAACGAGACATCGGTCACCAGGTCGCGGATCACCGGGAAGGTGCGCAGCGGTGTGATGGTGACGGTTTCGGCGGGGTCGAAGGTCGACATCCGGGTCATGCACATGAGTCGGGGGCGACCGTTGATCTCCGCCGAGCAGGAGCCGCACTTACCGGCCTTGCAGTTCCACCGCACCGCAAGGTCGCCGGCCTGCTCAGCCTGTAGGCGGTGGACGATATCGAGGACGACCTCGCCCTCGTTGACGCCCACCTCGTAGTCGCGCAGCTCGCCGCCGGCGTCATCGCCGCGCCACACCCGAAGATTTGCCTGATAGCTCATTTCAGCCCTTCCGTCCGGGGTGCTGCGCGAGTTCGTCGTCAGTGAAGTACTTCCCGAGTTCTTCGAGTTCGAACAGCTCGAGCAGATCCTCGCGCATCGGAGCCTGCTGTTCGCGGCTGGCCACGACTGTCGGCATGATCGGGTCGTCGCCCTCGGTGCGGCAGACCACCAGATCGTGGCGCCAGCCCGAGTCCATTTTCGGGAAGTCGTCGCGGGTGTGGCCGCCACGGCTCTCGGTGCGGGTCAGGGCAGAGCGCGCGATGCACTCGCTCACCAGCAGCATGTTGCGCATATCCATGGCCAGGTGCCAGCCCGGGTTGAATTCCCGGCGACCATCGGACTCGATATTGCGGAAGCGGACCTTGAACTCGTCGATCTTGTCCAGGGCCTGCTGCATTTCCTCGCCGGTGCGGATGATGCCGACGAGGTCGTTCATCGTCTGCTGCAGATCGGCGTGCAGGGTGTACGGGTTCTCCGGCTTTGCCTGTCCCTGCGGGCCTTCGAACGGAGTCAGCGCGATTTTCGCCGCCTCCTCCACCGCCGCCTCCGGGATGGCCGGCCGATCCGACAGGGCCCGTACGTAATCGGCCGCGCCCATTCCGGCCCGGCGGCCGAACACCAACAGGTCCGACAGCGAGTTGCCGCCGAGCCGGTTGGAACCGTGCATACCGCCGGAGCATTCGCCGGCCGCGAACAGACCCGCGGTGGCCGCCGCACCGGTGTCGGGATCGACCTCGATACCGCCCATGACGTAGTGGCAGGTCGGCCCGACCTCCATCTCGTCCTTGGTGATGTCGACCTCGGCCAGTTCCAGGAACTGGTGGTACATCGACGGCAGGCGCTTCTTGATCTCCTCGGGCGTCATCCGGGTCGCGATGTCGAGGAAGACGCCGCCGTGCGGGCTACCGCGGCCGGCCTTCACCTCGGTGTTGATCGCCCGGGCAACCTCGTCGCGGGGCAGCAGATCCGGGGTGCGGCGAGAGGTTCCGTCGCCCGATCCCGATTGCTCGGCCAGCCATTTGTCGGCTTCTTCCTCGGTCTCGGCGTACTGACCTTTGAACACCGAGGGGATGTAGTCGAACATGAACCGCTTGCCCTCGGAGTTCTTCAGAACCCCGCCGTCGCCGCGAACGCCCTCGGTGACCAGAATGCCCTTCACCGACAGCGGCCAGACCATTCCGGTCGGGTGGAACTGGATGAACTCCATGTTGATCAGACCCGCGCCGGCGCGCATCGCCAGGGCGTGACCGTCTCCGGTGTACTCCCAGGAGTTCGACGACACCTTGAACGACTTGCCGATGCCGCCGGTGGCGAGCACCACGGCGGGTGCCTCGAACACAATGAACTTGCCGGTCTCGCGCCAGTACCCGAAGGCGCCGGCGATCTTCTTCTCGCCCCCGCTTTCGTCCAGGATCAGTTCGGTGATCGCACACTCGTGGAAGATCTTGATCCGGGCGTCGTAGTCGCCGAGTTCGGCCTTGTCCTCCTGCTGCAGCGAGACGATCTTCTGCTGCAGGGTGCGGATGATCTCCAGACCGGTGCGGTCACCGACGTGCGCCAGCCGCGGATAGGTGTGGCCACCGAAGTTGCGCTGACTGATTCGTCCGTCCTTGGTCCGGTCGAACAGTGCGCCGTAGGTCTCCAGCTCCCACACCCGATCGGGTGCCTCCTGGGCATGCAGTTCGGCCATCCGCCAGTTGTTGAGGAACTTGCCGCCACGCATGGTGTCGGCGAAGTGCACCTTCCAGTTGTCTTTGGGGTTGGCGTTGCCCATCGCCGCCGCGCAGCCACCCTCGGCCATCACGGTGTGTGCCTTGCCGAACAGTGACTTGGTCACCACCGCCACCCGCAGGCCGCGCTGGCGCGCCTCGATCACCGCGCGGAGACCCGACCCACCCGCACCGATCACGACCACGTCGTAGGAATGCCGCTCGACTTCAACCATTGAACCCTCGCTTAGAACTCGGTAGGGGAAATCCCTAGTCAGCGAACCTAATTAGCCTATGAATCTCAGGTCAGAGATGGCGCCACTGGCGACCAGCATGACGTAGAAGTCGGTGAACATCAGGGTGCCCAGGGTGATCCACGCGAACTTCTTGTGGTGGACGTTGAGCTTGCTGATCTCGGTCCACAGCCGGTAGCGCACCGGGTGCTTGGAGAAGTGCTTGAGGCGCCCGCCCATCACGTGCCGGCAGGAGTGGCAGGAGACCGTGTAGACCCACAGCATGATGACGTTGGCCCACAGGATGACGTTGCCCAAACCGAAGCCGAAGCCGGACGGCGAGTGCATGGCGTGGATGGCGTCCCAGGTGTTGATCACCGAGATCAGCGCGGCGATGTAGAAGAAGTACCGGTGCAGGTTCTGCAGGATCAGCGGGAAGCGCGTCTCGCCGGTGTAGGTGGCGTGTGGCTCGGCTACGGCGCAGGCGGTCGGGGACTGCCAGACCGAGCGGTAGTAGGCGCCGCGATAGTAGTAGCAGGTGATGCGGAACAGCAGCAGGAAAGGCAGTGAGAACAGCGCATAGGGCAGGTAGGACAGCAGGCCCGAGTCGGGCAGGATCTGCGGCCAGAATTCACTGGCCTCGCCGCACTTGACGGACATGCACGGCGAGTAGAACGGCGTCAGATAGTGGTACTTCTCCACGAAGAAGTGATCCCGCTGGAAGGCCCGCACGGTCGCGTAGATGACGAACGCGGCGAAGCCCAGGTCGGTGACGATGGGTGACTTCAGCCAGTTGTCGGTCCGCAGTGTGCGCTGCGCAATCTGGGCCCGACCGGGCGAGAAAACACCAGTGGCACGCCGGTTCGTGGCGGGTGCGCTCATAGAGGTAGTCCCCTTCGATTCATACTGATCCGAAGGGTACTCACGAAAGTGTGTCGAATCCAAAGTGGGGCGGCGTCTGTAATGCACGCCACACCAGCGCGGACTCAGTGTTTGGAGCGGCCCCCGACGCCCTCGTCATCCACGTCCCGCCAGAACTCGCGTTCGTAGGGTGTGTCGGGCACCGGGATCTTCTCGGCCGAGGCCACGACCTCGTGGGCGGCGACCTCGAGTTCCCGTGAGTCCATATCCAGCAGTTCGAGGTCCTGGAGGATCCGGTCGGTGTCGATGACCACCCGCCGCATGGCCGGCCCGTTGCCGTAGTGCGCCTGTAGTGACGCAACGCAACTGCGCAGCCCCCCGATCAGATGGTGTAGTTCGGCGAGTTCGCTGGCTCTGGACATGGGACCTCCTTGCACACCCCGAAGGTGTCGTAGGTCACAGAATACAGCGTCAGCGGCCGTCCGCGTCGGGTCGCGCCCACCGAAGCCGGACCGGTTGTCCCGGTCGCAGCTGGGCCAGTTTGTCGGAGTCGCGGTCGATGAGCACCCCGATGACGGGATAGCCGCCGGTGACCGGGTGGTCCGGGCCGAGGATCACGGGCTGGCCGTTCGGCGGCACCTGGATCGCGCCGCGAGTGGCGCCCTCACTGGGGAGCTGCCGCTGCGGCTCCAGCGCAGCCAGTGCCGGACCCGTCAGGCGCACCCCGACCCGGTCGCTGCGATCGGAGGTGACCCAGTCGGACCGGACCAGTGCATCCGGATCGCTGAACCAGTCATCGCGCGGACCGCGAACCACCCGCAACTCGACCGTCCCCGCACTGACCGCGGCCACCGGAGCCAGCTCGACTGCCGGGAAGTCGGCCGTCGGTTCACCGGCCGGCACTACGTCGCCCGGACGCAATGGTGGCGGACCGAGCCCGGACATGGTGTCGTAACTGCGCGAGCCAAGTACCGGGGTGACGGCGATGCCACCGCGGACGGCCAGATAGGTCCGCATTCCGGATATCGGCGCGCTCAGTGAGATCACCTGTCCGGCGTGGACGCGCCGGATACTGTTGGCGCCGAAGGGAACTCCGTCGATGACGGCCCGGGCATCGGCACCGGTTACGGTGATGTCGGCGCTGCCGTCGAGCACCCGGGCGGCGAAACCCCCGAGGGTGACCTCGACCGTGGCGTAGCCGGCGGGGTTGGCCACCAGCCGATTGGCGAGCAGATGCGCCGGGCGGTCGGCTGCGCCGGACCGGGTGACCCCGATATGGGCCAGTCCGGGCCGGCCGAGGTCCTGCACCAGCGCCAGTGGCCCCGTCCGCAGGATCTCCAGCGCCGTCACGATTGCGCCGCACTGCGGAAGCGCACCCACATACCAGGCATCAGGAGCGCCGGTTGTGGCCGATCGACATCCCACAGCACGGCGTCGGTCCGGCCGATGAGCTGCCATCCGCCCGGCGACTCGCGAGGGTAGACCCCGCTGAACTCACCGGCCAGGCCCACCGATCCGGCTGGAACCCGGGTGCGGGGCTCCGATCGCCGCGGCACCGCGAGGCGCGGATCGCCGCCGACAAGGTAGGCGAAGCCGGGCGCGAACCCGCCGAATCCGACCCGCCATGCGGTGCCGGTATGGGCCTGGACCACCTCGCCGACACTGAGCCCGGTCAGCGCCGCCACCGCAGCGAGGTCGGCCCCGTCGTACACGACGTCGATCACCACCTCGTCGTGCGCAGGTCCGGTATCCGCGGGTTCGGGGATTCCGATAACCGTGAGCCGGGAACGAAGGGTGGCGCGGTCCTGCGGACCGGTGAGCGCCACCAGTACTGTGCGCGCCCCGGGCACGATGTCGATGACTCCTGGCAGATCGTCAGCCCGCAGTGCGGCGGACAAAGCCAGAACCTCGTCGCCGGAACGGCATTCGACCAGCAGCGCCCGGTCCCCGTAGTCCCGGATGAGGGGCGTACCCATCACACCAGCGGGGTGTAGGTCGGCTCGTGGCCTTTGATGTAGCCGATGAGCCGGTAGGTGACCGGCAGCATGACGACCTCGACGGCGGTCTTGTAGATCCAGCCCAGTGCGGTGTAGGTGGCGAAGTCGGCAAAGCTGGAGATTCCGATGGCGTGCGCCGCGATGGCACAGAACACCAGGGTGTCACCGAGTTGGCCGGCGAAGGTGGACCCGACCAGCCGGGCCCACAGGTGCTTCTCCTTGGTCCGCTCCTTGATCTTGACCACGGTCCAGGCGTTGATCGTCTGCCCGACGATGAACCCCGCCAGGCCTGCCACGATCAACTGGGTGTACGCGCCGACGACATTGGCGAAATGTTCCTGGTTCGGATAGAAGTCGGCGGCGGGAAGGTAGACGGTGACCCAGAATGCCAGTGCTGCAAGGCCATTCATAACGAATCCGAGCAGGATGGCGCGCCTGGCCGCGGCGAATCCATAGACCTCGGCCAGCACGTCGCCGATGATGTAGGTGAGCGGGAAGACGATGAACCCGCCGTCGGTGATGATGGGACCGAAAGCCACACCTTTGGTGGCGGCGACATTGGAGACGATCACCAGTGCGGTGAACACCGCGACTAGGACCGGGTAGTAGCGGCTACCGACCTGAGCAAAACCGGGCTGGGTCACGGCTCCAATCCAAGCACGGCGCTCAACTCAGAGCACGGACCAGCAGGGGCGGCAACTGCGCGGCCACCATCGGGTAGGACAGCGGGGAGGCATAGGCGATCGCCCCTGCTATGTAGTGATCAGCGAGAAACCCAGTGCCACCATGGTCACCGCGATAAGGCCGTCGAGCACCCGCCAGGTGCCAGGAGTGGCGAACAGACCTGCGAGTCTGCGGGCACCGAACCCCAGACCGAAGAACCAGACCGCACTGGCCGCGCCGGCTCCGCCGGCGAACAGCCAACGGTTCTCGCCCTGCCGGTTGGCCAGTGTCCCGAGCAGAACCACGGTGTCCAGATACACGTGCGGGTTGAGGAAGGTCAGCGCCAGGCAGGTCGACAGCACCGCCGAAAGGCGCGCCGGGCCTTCGGTGCTCGGTGTCATGACCTCCGGCCGGATCGCCCGCCGCGCGGCCAGCAGTCCATACCCGAGCAGGAACGCCGCACCGCCGTAGCGCGCGATCGTCATCACCAGGGGATGGCTGGTGACCAATGCCCCGACGCCGGCCACCCCGGCGATGATGAGCACCAGATCGGATGCGGCACAGAGGATGACCACCGGCAGGACATGTTCGTCCCGGATGCCCTGGCGCAGGACGAAGGCATTCTGCGCACCGATCGCGACGATCAGACCCAATGCGGCGGCGAACCCGAGAAGGACGGTGTTCACCCGTCGAGCAGTTCGACCGCGTCACCGACCCGGATTGTCCCCGAGGTCAGCACCCGGCAGGCCGACCCGGCTCGGCCGCGCAGTGCCGCCGTCGCTCCCGGCCCGACGGCGTCCTCCATCAGCCGGCAGGGTGCGGCGACGCGCACCACTTCGAACTCCACCTCGCCGATGCGCAACCGCGCTCCGGGAGTGGTCGGGATATCACCGACGTCCACGGTGATATTGCGCCGGGTCGCGCCGGAGCTGAAGTCGTAGCCGAGTTGTTCTGCGGTGCGGTCCAGCGCCTCTCGCGACTGGATGGTGACCTGGCGGTGGCGGCTACCGTGATACCGGTCGCCGACCAGACCCTTGCCGGCCTCGGCCTCGACCGCGTCGGTCGCACGCATGGGCAACCGGCTGCCGGGCGCCAGGTAGATCTCGGCCACTCGCGTTCCGCGAAGTTCAGAGTGCGCCATGCCGC
>NZ_JBPCSX010000189.1:0-7051 GCF_051006775.1 Mycobacterium sp. | reverse complement strand
CAAAATCGCACCCCCCGCGCTTGGGGGGGCCCCGCGACTCGAATTCTGCTGGAGATCAGACTCCGGTACGTGCCCTGGTCCGGGCGTTGCGACGCTTGAGGGCACGACGCTCGTCCTCGCTCATACCGCCCCAGACACCCGCGTCCTGGCCGGACTCGAGAGCCCAGGTCAGGCACTCGGTGACTACTGCGCACCGGTTGCAGACCAGCTTCGCGTCAGCGATCTGGGCCAGAGCGGGGCCGCTGTTCCCTACCGGGAAGAACATCTCCGGATCCTCGTCCCGACAGACCGCCTTGTGGCGCCAATCCATTTCCACATCTCCTCTAGTACTGTGTGCACGACAAATACAACGGGGAAAACCCCGTTCAGCCTGGGCTGATAACGCCGGCGCACACAAATGTTGTTGCACTGTTATCTACGATAATTTCACAGCCGCGACGGTTGTCAAGGGAAGTTGAAGTAACCGTAAGCAACGTCACTCTGCAGCCCGATTTGGTACACGTGGACCCCGGTGTATTACTATGCCGCCGAATCGCGCCCGAACCGCAACCTCGGCGGGGTGAAAGCGCAGCTCAGAGTTGTTCTGGCGGGGGAGCGACCACCGAAACCGCGTCCGGAACCGCGGTAAACGTCATCTCATCGCGCAGGCCCAGGAAATCCCCGTCCACCTGGCAGGACACCGGTTCGGCGGCGGTGATCCGGACCTGCGCCACGTCGTCCTCGCGAATCAGGTGCTTGGCCCGGACGTTGGCCTTCTTGGACAGCATCCGGCGCAGCAGCAGCAGATTCGCGACCACGTTCATGCTGGTCATCGCGAAGATCCCCAGGCCTGATTCGAACGTGGTGCCGGGGTTGGTCCACACCGGCCGGGTGTTGGCGTAGGTCCAGGGGCTGGCGTTGGAGACGAACGCGAAGTGCACGCCCCGGATCGGGTTGCGCCCGGGGAGGTGCACGGTGAGCCGGGGTTGTTCGCGGGCGTTGGACAACATCTCACGGACCCCGATGCGGATGTAGCGGCTGGCGGTGACCTTGCGGCCCCTGGCCCGCTGGGCCTCCACGGCGGCCACCACGTCGCCGTCGACGCCCATCCCGGCGGTGAACACCGCCCAGCGCTCCCCGCAGTCCATCAGGCCGATCCGGCGCCACGGCGTGCCCGCCTGATGCGTGCCGAGCAGGTCGATCAGCTGGTTGGTGGCCTCGATGGGGTCGGAACTGATGCCCAGGGCACGGGCGAAGACGTTGGCCGAACCCCCCGGCACCACCGAGACGGCAGGCAGCCGGTCGGCCGGCGGGCGAGGGCCGTCCGGCGTGCCCAGCAGGCCGTTGACCACCTCATTCACCGTTCCGTCGCCGCCATGCACGATGATCACGTCGATACCGTCCGCGGCGGCCGCCTGGGCGATCTCGATGGCGTGGCCGCGGTGGTCGGTGTGCGTGACGGTCAGGTCCAGCCGGCTTTCCAGGGCGTGGGCCAGCAGATCGCGGCCGGCCGGGGTCGTCGAGGTGGCATTGGGGTTGACGATCAGCACGGCCCGCACGAGAGATGAGCCTAGATCGAAACCAAAACGAGGCCGACGGTGTCAGCGCCCGACGGTAAAATCGAATTTATGTTCGATGAATCTGATATGTCTGTCGCACAGCGCGCCGAGGAACGGCTGCCCAAGCTGGCCGCGGTGTTCAACGCCGGCCGGGTCGATTTTCGGATCTTCGCCACGGTCGCCTACCGCACCGGTCTGATCGCCGATCCGGATGTGCTGGCCCTGCTCGACGGCCAGCTCGCCCGGTTCGCCCGCCGGTGGAACTCGATGTCCTGGGAGCAGGTCGCCGACCTCATCGACCGGTGGGTCGGGGAGCTCGATCCGGGTGCGGTCCGCAGCGCGGGGCGGGCCCGCGGGGCCGAGGCGGACGGCGGTGACGGCCGCTTTAGGCTCGGTGCATGACGGTTCCCGCTCCCGCGACGGTGCGTCAGGCGGCCGTCCTGGTGGGCCTGGAGGGCGCCGCCGCGGTGTTGGCGGCGGTGCTCATGGTGATTCGCGGGTTGGCGGGGGCTGATCAGCACATCGTCAACGGCTTCGGCACCGGCGCGACCGTCGCCGTACTGGGTGCGGCGGTGCTGGCCGCCGGGTGGGCGCTGTGGAACGGCCGGGCCTGGGGCCGCGGTCTCGCGGTGTTCGCTCAACTGCTGCTGCTGCCGGTGGCCTGGTACATGGGCGTGGGCTCACATCAGTGGGGCTACGCCATCCCGCTGGCGGTCCTGGCCGCGGCCATCCTGGTGCTGCTGTTCAGCCCGGCGACGCTGCAGTGGCTGGCGTCCCCGGGCGATCAGTCGGCGGCCAGTGCCGAGAGTTCCGGGCCGGAAACCCGATAGGTGATCCATTCCGACATCTGCCGGCCCCCGACCTCGTCATAGAGGGCGATCGCGTTGACATTCCAGTCCAGCACCGCCCAGCTCAGTCGGCTGTACCCCTTCTCGACGCATTCGCGGGCCAGTGCGGCCAGCAGTGCCCGGGCGATTCCGCGTCGGCGGAACGCCGGGCGCACGAACAAGTCCTCCAGGTAGATGCCGGCCACCCCGTCCCAGGTGGAGAAGTTGCGGAACCACACCGCGATGGCTGCCGGTGCGCCGTCGCACTCTGCGATGAAACACGACGCCACCGCGTCGTCGCCGAAAAATGCTGCGGTGAGCTGACTTTCGGTCACCGTGCACTCCTGCGGCGCACGCTCGAAGTCGGCGAGTCCTTCGATCATCGCCACGATCTCGGCTTCATCCCCGCGAACCGCCGGGCGGATCCGAACCGTCATGACACCCCCAGTGCGGTGAGAATGGTTCTGAATTTCGTTGTGGTCTCCGCGACTTCGTCGCGGGAGTCCGACTCGGCGACGATCCCGCCGCCGGCTACGGCCAGTGCGGTGCGCCGGTCCGCGGACAGTTGCGCGCCCCGGATGGCCACCACCCAGCGGCCGTCGCCGCGGGCGTCGCACCAGCCGACCGCGCCGGCGTAGAAGCCGCGGCCCCCTTCGATCTCGGCGATCACATCCACCGCCGCGGCGGTGGGGACACCGCCGACAGCCGGAGTCGGATGTAGTGCCAAAGCCAGATCCATTGCGGTGGTGGAACTCATCCGCAGCCGGCCACTGATCGGAGTGCTCAGATGCCAGACGGCGCCGGTGCTGCTCAGTTGCGGCTCGGGTGCGATCTCGAGATCACGGCACAGTGGTTCCAGCGCGTCGCGCATGGTGTCGACCACGAGCTGGTGCTCGTGGCGGTTCTTGCTCGAGCCGGCAAGTGCGGCGGCATTGGCGGCATCGGTGTCCGGGTCGGCCGACCGCGGTGCGGACCCGGCGAACGGCTGAGCGCTGACCACCTCGCCGCGACGGGCCACCAGGAGTTCGGGGCTGGCGCCCACCAGTGCGGCGCCGGTGAACGCCCGACCGGCGGGGGAGAGGTCAGCCAGGTAGGCGGTGCCCTCGGGGTCGGCGGCGATGAGCCGGTGCAGGATCGCCAGTGGATCCATCGGGGCATCGGCGTCGAGTTGCAGAGCGCGGGCCAAAACGACCTTCTCCAAGGGGTTTTCGGCATCGCGGAGCAGATGCAGCGCCGCCTCGATGCGGCCGCGATGGGTATCCGGGTCGGGCAGCATGCCGGTGATCCGCACGGCGGGCAGCGCGGCGGTGGGCCGCGGCGGCAGGGTATGGCCCACGCTGACCGGCTGCAGTAGCGCGGCCGGGTCGCGGATATCGAACGGCAGCGCCCCGACGATGATGTCGGCCGATCCATCCCGCAGGGCAGCGGCGGCGGTGGCGACGTCGTCGTATCCGGCCCTGACACCGGTCGCGACGATGGTCCCGGCCGGTCCGCTCAGCACAAAGGACGGGTGTTCGCTCACGCGTTGAGGCCCAGCGCCGACAGCTGGCGCAGCCCGTACTCGAAGCCGCACACCGCGACGCTTGCCGTGCCGAACCCGTAGCGGGCCACCTCGCTCAGCGGTTGCTCCACCCAGCGGGTCACCACCGACCGGGAGAAGTGGCCGTGACTGACGTAGACCACATCGCGGGAGACCATCTGCTCGAGTGCATAGGTCACCGCCCGGTCGGCGCGCACGGTGACCTGGGCCACGCTCTCCCCGCCCGGGCAGCCGTCGGTCCACAGCATCCAGCCCGGTGTCGTGGTGCGGATGTCATGGGTGGTCAGGCCCTCGTAGTCGCCGTAATCCCATTCGGCCAGCAGCGGGGACACCTCGTCGACGTGCAGTCCGGCCAATTCGGCGGTGATCAATGCACGCCGTCGCGGGCTGCTGACCACCAGCGGGTTGTCCAGTTCGAGGCGTTCCAGGGTGTGGGCGGCCCGGCGGGCCTGCTCGCGGCCCACCTCGGTGAGGTCGAGATCGGTGGTGCTGGTGTGTTTGTGGTCTCGCGACCACTCGGTTTCGCCATGCCGCAGCAGGATCAACCGATGGTTCCCGACGCTCACGTCACCGATTGTGCACGAACCTGGAACACTGACGGACGTGACCCGAATTCTGGCCGTGGCCAACCAGAAGGGCGGGGTGGCCAAGACGACGACGGTGGCCTCCCTGGGTGCGGCGTTCGTTGCCGAGGGCAAGCGGGTGCTGCTCGTCGATCTCGATCCGCAGGGCTGCCTGACCTTCTCGCTGGGCGCCGATCCGGACAAGCTGCCGGTGTCGGTGCATGAGGTGTTGCTCGGCGACGTCGAGCCCAGTGCAGCCCTGGTGCAGACCCCCGAAGGTATGTCGCTGCTGCCGGCCAATATCGACCTGGCCGGTGCCGAAGCCATGCTCCTGATGCGGGCCGGCCGGGAGTACGCGCTCAAGCGTGCGCTGGCCAAGCTCGCCGGCGCCGCCGGGCCGGCGACATCGGACCAGGACGACCAGGACTTCGACGTGGTGATCATCGACTGCCCGCCGTCGCTCGGCGTGCTCACCCTCAACGGGCTGACCGCCGCCGACGATGTCATGGTGCCCCTGCAGTGCGAGACGCTGGCGCACCGCGGTGTCGGTCAGTTCCTGCGCACCGTCGCCGACGTCCAGCAGATCACCAATCCGGATCTGCGGCTGATCGGCGCGCTGCCCACCCTCTACGACGCGCGCACCACCCACAGCCGCGATGTGCTTTTCGACGTCGCCGATCGGTACGACCTGCCGGTGCTATCCCCGCCGATTCCGCGCACCGTGCGGTTCGCCGAGGCAAGTGCGTCGGGCTCCTCGGTGATGGCGGGCCGGAAGAACAAGGGCGCCAGCGCCTACCGCGAGTTGGCGAAATCGCTTCTGAAGCACTGGAAGTCGGGTAAGCCGCTGCCGACGTTCACGCCCGATCTTTAGTCGAGTCGACCCTAGGGACTGAACGCGGTCAGCGTGGCGCCGCGCTGTTCGAGCACGACCGGTCCGATCGTCGACGGGATGATCACCGCGTCACCCGGTGCATGCGGCACCGCGATCACCCGCTCGCGTGAGCCGTTGACCGGGTTGTAGACCGCCAGGCCGTCGGCAACCGGGATCAGGAACCGTCCGGCCATCATCGTCGCCGGGCCCAGCGTGGGTGCATCGATCGTGTAGCGGTAGCTCAGCGTGCTGTCGAAGACCATCACCGAGGTACCGGTCCACCAGGTGAAGTAGTCACCGGCGTGGGTCAGCGCGGGGGTGGCGCCGTCCAGCGCCGGCGGGATGCGCAGCGGGGTCTCGGACACCGTGGAGCCGGTCTCGTCGTAAACCACCACCGCCGGACGCGGGACGGGCAGATACACCGCAGCGCGGGTGCCGGCCACCGCCAGCACCCGGGCATCGGCGTCGACGGCCAGTCCGGGCATCGGCACATGTTTGGTGTCCGGCTCGTCCTCCTCCTTGGCCGGTTTCAGCAACGTCAGCCGCAGGTCCTTCTCATCCCGGCAGGCCTCCAGCACCGCGGCCGAGGCGTCGGTGCCGGCGGCCGACATCAGCGTGCAGCCCGACCCGATGCCGGTGTTGGCCGGCTTGACCCGGGAGTCGATTTCGCCATAGGACAGCAGCCGCACCAGGTCGGTGCGCCACATTTCCAGGCGGGTGGGGCCGTAGGACAGCACCGCGCTGCCATCAGAACTCACCACGGTGTGCCTATCGGAGTAGCTGGTGCGGCTCGGTCCGCGGACCCCGGTCGCGGCGCGGATTCCGGTGACCTGACCGCAGCCGCGGCCGTCCGGATAGACCGCGACGGCCAAGTCGTAGACCTGGGTCACCGCACACAGATCACGATCGCGGGCGTACAGCCAGCGCTGCTCACCGGTATTGGGATCATGGCCGACGACGTCGTGGCCCTCGCCGGTGATCACGGTGCCACCGACCGCCACCGGCACCGAGGTGCGGGAGCTGACGGCGGTCCACCTCTGCTGCAGTGCATCCGGAACCGCTTGCGGCGTAACAAGACCCGTCGCCTTCGACGGGGCCGGCTGCAAGATCGTCGAGCGCGCTGAACTGTGCCACCAGAACGCTGCGATGACCATGGCCACCACAGCGGCGATCGCCGCCGCGGCGATCAGGTCACCCTTGGTGCGGCGCTCGGGAGCGACCATCTAGGAGGTGGCGGCGCCGGCTTCGGCGGACTTGCGCGGACCGCGGCGGCGACGGCGCGGACGGCCGTTGGAGCCGCCCTCGGCGGTCGTGGTGGCGCCGTCACCGTCGATGGCCGGCTTCTCGGCGTTGCCGTTCTCGGACTGGCCGCCGCGGGTGCGCTGCCGCGACCGGGTGCGGTCACGAGCGGGACGCTCACGCTTCTCGCCGCCGCCGCGACCACCATCGCGATCACGCGGCGGGCGGGTGCCCTGCGCCTTGCGGGCCGCGCCGATGAAACCACCTGCCTCGGTGGGGATGCCCAGCTCGGAGTAGAAGTGCGGGGAGTTGGAGTAGGTCTCGGCGGGATCGGCACAGTCCAGCTTGAGCGCGGTGTTGATCATCGCCCAGCGCTCGAGTTCGTCCCAGTCCACCAGGGTGATCGCGATACCGGTCTTGCCGGCCCGGCCGGTGCGACCGATGCGGTGCACGTAGGCCTGCTCGTCCTCGGG
>NZ_JBPCSX010000188.1:0-14150 GCF_051006775.1 Mycobacterium sp. | reverse complement strand
GGGTGTCGTGTGCGTCGCTGCGTTCCCATGACTTCGTCGAAGGCATCCGCGCCCAACTGGTGGACAAGGACCGCAACCCGCAGTGGTCACCGTCGTCGATCGCCGAGGTGACCGACGACGATGTGGCGCAATACTTCACCCCCGCCGACCCGGACCTGACCTTCTAAGGAGACGACATGACCGCCGAGAAAACCTACGAGACCATCCTGGTGACCCGCTCCGAACGGGTCGGCACCATCACGCTGAACCGGCCGAAAGCCCTCAACGCCCTCAACAGCCAGGTGATGGCCGAGGTCACCACCGCCGCGGCCGAGTTCGACGCCGATCCCGGTATCGGCGCGATCGTCATCACCGGCTCGGCGAAGGCCTTCGCCGCCGGCGCCGACATCAAGGAGATGGCGGAACTGTCCTTCTCCGAGGTCTTCGACTCCGACTTCTTCGCCGCGTGGGGCAAGCTGGCCGCGGTCCGCACGCCGCTGATCGCCGCGGTCGCCGGATATGCGCTGGGCGGGGGCTGCGAACTGGCGATGATGTGCGACGTTCTGATCGCCGCGGACACCGCCAAGTTCGGCCAGCCCGAGATCAAGCTCGGTGTGCTGCCGGGCATGGGCGGTTCCCAGCGGCTCACCCGTGCCATCGGTAAAGCCAAGGCGATGGACATGATTCTCACCGGGCGCAATATGGACGCCGCCGAAGCGGAACTGGCCGGGCTGGTATCCCGCGTGGTACCCGCCGAGTCACTGCTGGAGGAGGCAGGCGCCGTCGCCACCACGATCTCGCAGATGTCGCGCTCGGCGGCCCGGATGGCCAAGGAGGCGGTCAATCGGGCCTTCGAATCCACCCTTGCAGAGGGCCTGCTCTACGAACGCCGGCTGTTCCACTCCGCATTCGCCACCGAGGACCAAAGCGAGGGCATGGCCGCCTTCACCGAGAAGCGGCCGCCGACGTTCACTCACCGCTGAGGCAACCCACCGATAGGGTTTTCGACGTGACCCAAGCGACGGTGGAATCCGAACTCGGCAATCCGGAGGTCAAGCGGGACTGGTGGCAGCGCCGGTACACCTTCACCGGGACCGCGGTCGGCATGGTGTTTCTCCTGCTGTCCATGACGCCGTCGCTGCTCCCCCGCGGGCCACTGTTCCAGGGACTCGTCAGCGGCGTCGCAGGGGCGATCGGCTACGCGCTGGGTGTTTTCGCGGTGTGGCTGGTTCGGTTCATGCAGTCAAAGCCGAGCAGTCCTCCCGCGCCACGGTGGGCGTGGTCGATTCTGGTCGGTCTGGGTCTGCTCGGTCTGGTGCTGGGAGTCTTCTACTTCCACACGTGGCAGGATCAGGTCCGCGACCTGATGGGCGTTCCGCGGCTGCGCTGGTTCAACTACCCGCAGGCGGCAGTGATCGCGGTGGTTGTTCTATTCGCCTTCGTCGAACTCGGCCAGATCTTCGGCAAGCTGGTGCGTTTCCTGGTTGGATCGCTGAATCGAATTGCACCACCGCGTGTTTCATTCGTAGTGGTGGTTGCCCTGTTGGTCGCGGCCAATATCGCGGTTCTCAACGGCGTCATCGTGCGCGGCGTGATGGACGTTCTGAACAAGACCTTCTCCAACGTCAACGACGAGCTTGACCCCAATGCGCCCGCGCCGAAGTCAGCTCTGCGCTCGGGCGGCCCCGGATCACAGGTGTCCTGGGAATCGCTGGGACACCAGGGCCGGCTGTTCGTCGGCAACGGCCCCACCGTCGCGCAACTCACCGATTTCAACAAGGCTCCCGCGATGGAACCCATCCGCGCCTACGCGGGACTGAACTCCGCCAAGGGGATTCGCGCCACCGCCGAGTTGGCCGCCGCTGAGCTCGAACGCGAAGGCGGCCTGAAGCGCAAGGTGATCGCGGTCGCCACCACCACCGGCACCGGCTGGATCAACGCCGCCGAGGCCGACTCACTGGAGTACATGTACAACGGCGACACCGCGATCGTCAGCATGCAGTACTCATTCCTGCCGAGTTGGCTCTCATTCCTGGTGGACAAAGAGAACGCCCGTCAAGCAGGCCAGGCGCTGTTCGAAGCCGTCGACGCCAAGGTGCGGGCACTGCCCGAAGCTCAGCGGCCCAAGATCGTGGTGTTCGGCGAGAGCCTCGGCTCGTTCGGCGGCGAGGCGCCGTTCCTGAGCCCCAACAACATCATCGCGCGCACCGACGGCGCGCTGTTCTCCGGACCGACGTTCCAGAACACCCTGCGCGACAGTGTCACCGCCGACCGGGACCCGGGTTCGCCGGAATGGCTGCCGATCTTCGACGACGGCGCCAACGTGCGCTTCGCGGCCCGACCGGACAACCTCGACCGGCCGAACTCGCCGTGGGGTCAGCCGCGGATCGCGTACCTTCAGCATGCGTCGGATCCGATCGCCTGGTTCAACCCGGATCTGCTGTTCTCCCAACCTGATTGGCTGCGCGAACCGCGTGGCTACGACGTATCACCGGATATGAACTGGATTCCGGTGGTGACCTTCCTCCAGGTCAGTGCTGATATGGCGGTTGCCGTCGACGTTCCCGACGGCAACGGCCACCGCTACGTCAAGGACGTGGTCAATGCCTGGGCGGCGGTCATGCAGCCGCCGGGCTGGACCCCGGAGAAGACCGAGATACTGCGCGGCCGGGTCACCCAGGACTACTCGCACTGACCCGACTGAGGTCGGAGAGCACCCCGGCCGCGACCAGCGCCGCATAGCCGCCGACCACGTCGGTAGCGCGGTGCAGGCCGAGATCCAGCAGCGCCGCGGCAGCCAGGCTGGAGGTGTAACCCCTCGAACACACCACAACCCATTCGACATCATCACCGCCGGCCTGCGGCAGCCGCGCCGCACTGGTCGGGTCGCAGCGCCACTCCAGAACGTTGCGTTCAACCACGATCGAACCCGGCAATTCACCCTCTTCCGCGCGCTGGGCGGCGGGCCGGATATCGACCAGCACCGCGCCCTGGGCCAATGCCCCCCGCACATCTGCCGCCTCCAGACGTCGAAGCCTGGACCGGGCCCGCCGCAACGCGACATCGATCCGGCTGGTCATGCGCTCACCGCATGCTCCGGCTCGTCGGTGAGCTCAGTCCGGATTCGGCGCAACCTGTTCCGGTCGGTCACCTCGTAGTAGGACATCGCGGTCAGCGGCGGCGAGTAGGCGTGCACGCTCAGCGTCTCAGGTGGATCCCGCTCCTCGGCGGCGGTGACGTCGTGAACCCACCCAAGCGGGAACGCCGCCTGATCGCCGGCACCAAGCAGACGGCGGCGCAGTCTCGTTCCATCCCAACGATGTTCGTACAACGATCCGGAAAGCACCGTCAGCGCACCGAGCGAGCCGGCATGGTCGTGCAGTTCCGTGGTGTGCCCCGGCGACCAACTGATCAGCCACACATCGAGATCGTCGTCGGTGTGCAGGCGGGTGAACCAGCGACCCTCGGTCGGCAGGCCGTCCGGGGGCAGCAGATGGTCAAAATGCCCGGACAGCACCTCGTCGGCGAACCGATCGGCGGTATGCAGCAGATCGGGCAATCGAAGACGGGTGGGTGCGGTGAATCGCTGAAGAGCAGTTGACATCGAGGTACTCCGGGACGACGGGAAAGGTGGACGGGCCGTAGTCAGGCCCGACAACACTCGCGAAGTCCGGGGTGCGTGCTCACGGATCCGAGTGTTGCATAGATTGACCCCATGCTGATTTCCCAGGTTCGCCACTGGCAAGCAGGTGCTGGGCTGCTCATGGCGGTAGTTGTCACTGCGACCGGGTGTTCGGCGGGCGCCAGTAAGCCCACCGCGGTCGCTGCGGCGCCCGCTGTCGAGCAACCGTCCGGCGGACCCGAATCCGGGACGATCGGGATGTCCCCGGGCGGGGTGACCACCGAGATCGCCGTCCCGGCTCAGTCCACCGAAGAGCAGTATGCGCAGGCCTGCTCAGCCGCCAAGGACTGGATGACGAGCAAGGGTGGCGACCCGCAGTCCATGGTGGAGCCCTACCTCAAGGAACTCCAGAGCTCATCGGAGGTCGGGCCGGCGACATTCAGGACAACCTGGGCCGAGCTCGACGATGCGCACCGCGCCGCGGTGATCATCGCGGTGCGGGCTGCGGCCGACGGCGGCTGCTGACGGTTCGAATCACGCAGACCGAAAAACCTAGCCCTCGAGGATTGGAGCCATGGGCAGACGAGTAGCGCTGGCACTGGGCAGCGGCGGCGCCCGCGGCTACGCCCATATCGGCGTCATCAACGAACTGCGCGACCGTGGCTATGAGGTCGTCGGCGTCGCGGGATCGTCGATGGGCGCCCTGGTCGGCGGCCTTTGCGCAGCCGGTTCGCTCGACGAGTTCGCCACCTGGAGCACAACACTGACCCAGCGCGCGATGCTGCGCCTGCTGGACCCCTCGATCAGCGCGGCCGGCGTATTCCGGGCCGGGAAGATTCTCGATGCGGTTCGCGACATAGTCGGGGATGCCACCATCGAAAGCCTGCCGATCCCATTCACCGCGGTGACCACCGATCTGATCGCCGGGAAATCCGTTTGGTTGCAACGCGGTCCGCTCGATGAAGCGATCCGGGCCTCGATCGCCATCCCCGGGGTGATCGCCCCGCATGTGATGGACGGGCGCATGCTCGCCGACGGCGGCATCCTCGACCCGTTGCCGATCGCGCCGATCGCCGCCGTGAACGCCGACCTGGTCATCGCGGTCAGCGTCTCGGGGACCGAAGCCGACCTCGGTGACCAGCTCGGCGGTGACGCCCGGCCCACCCGCGAGCGGCTGAACCGGTTGCTGCGCAGCACATCCGCGCTACTGGACAAGTTCAGCGCCGTACCCGAATCGGCGTCGGAGATCACCGACGACTTCGAGGTCTCCGATATCGAGGCTGCCGAGCAGGCCGAGTCGCAGTTCCCCAAACTGGGCAGCTTCGCCATCATGATGCGCAGTATCGACATCGCCCAGGCTGCCCTGGCCCGCCATCAGATGGCGGCCTACCCGCCGGATCTGCTGATCGAGGTGCCCCGAACCGCATGCCGCAGCCTCGACTTCCACCGCGCGTCCGAGCTCATCGAGTTGGGCCACCAATTGGCAGCCCGCGCCTTGGACGAGCTCGACGATCAGCCGGTCGAGAGCTGATACGCCATCTTTGCGGTGTTAGTTTGGGGCCATGGCAAACAAGGTGTACGTCATCGGCGTCGGCATGACCAAGTTCGAGAAGCCCGGAAGCCGCGAGGGCTGGGACTATCCCGATATGGCCCGCGAGTCGGGCACCAAGGCACTGACCGACGCCGGTGTCGATTACCGCGAGATCGAGCAGGGCTACGTCGGCTACTGTTCGGGTGACTCCACGTCCGGGCAGCGCGCGCTCTACGAACTGGGCATGACGGGTATCGCGATAGTCAACGTCAACAACAACTGCTCGACCGGATCCACCGCGCTCTATCTGGGCGCGCAGTCAATCCGGGGAGGGCTGGCCGACTGTGTGCTGGCACTCGGCTTCGAGAAGATGCAACCCGGTTCACTCGGTGGCGGCGCCGGTGACCGCGAGTCTCCGCTGGGCCGTCATATCAAAGCGCTGGCCGAGATCGACGATCTGGCATTCCCGGTGGCCCCGTGGATGTTCGGTGCGGCCGGCCGTGAGTACATGCGCACCTATGGCGCCACCGCCGAGCATTTCGCCAAGATCGGCTACAAGAACCACAGGCACTCGGTGAACAACCCCTACGCCCAGTTCCAGGATGAGTACAGCCTTGACGACATCCTCGGCGCGAAGATGATCTCCGACCCACTGACAAAGCTGCAGTGCTCGCCGACCTCCGACGGCTCGGCGGCAGTGGTCCTCGCGTCCGAGGCGTTCGTCGACTCCCACGGTCTGGCCGGGCAGGCCGTGGAGATCGTGGGGCAGTCGATGACCACAGACTTCGCCTCGACGTTCGACGGCTCGGCCCGCAACATCATCGGCCACGATATGAATGTCCAGGCCGCGCAGAAGGTCTACGACCAGAGTGGGTTGGGCCCGCAGGACTTCCAGGTCATCGAATTGCACGACTGTTTCTCGGCCAACGAACTCCTGCTGTACGAGGCGTTGGGGCTCTGCGGCGCGGGTGAGGCGCCGGGCCTGATCGATAGCGGCGACACCACCTATGGCGGTCGCTGGGTGGTCAACCCGTCCGGCGGGCTGATCTCCAAGGGACACCCCCTCGGTGCGACCGGCCTGGCGCAGTGCAGCGAATTGACCTGGCAGCTGCGCGGAACCGCCGATAAGCGCCAGGTGGACAACGTCACCGCGGCACTGCAGCACAACATCGGACTGGGCGGAGCGGCGGTGGTGACCGCCTACCAGCGCGCCCAGCGGTAGCGATCGCCTCCGCTACAGCGTGACAACCTGGTAGGCGCCCTCGGCATAGCGTGCCCGGATGGTCTTCTTGTCGTACTTGCCGACGCTGGTGCGTGGGATCTCGTCGATAAAGGTCCACCGCTCAGGTAGCCACCAGCGAACGACCTTGTCGCCCAGGAAGTCCCGCAGCTCGGCGGGGGTTATCGCCGCCCCGTCCTGAAGGACGACCGCCGCCAGCGGACGCTCCTGCCACCGCTCGTCGGGCACCCCGACCACCGCCGCTTCACGCACCAGGGGATGTGCGATCAGGGTGTTCTCCAGATCCACTGACGAGATCCACTCGCCGCCGGACTTGATGACGTCCTTGGCGCGGTCGGTCAGGGTGATGTAGCCCTGAGCATCGATCCGGCCGACATCGCCGGTGCGCAGCCAGCCCGAGGTGAACTTCGACGGATCGGTGTTGCGGTAGTAGGAACCGGTGATCCATGGGCCCCGGACCTCCAACTCCCCGACGGCCGCCCCGTCGTTCGGCAGCGTCACCCCCTCGTCGTCGACGATGCGGGCCTCGACCCCGCACATCGGCCGGCCCTGGGTGCTGCGGATCTCCCACACCTTCTCCGGTGGCGTACTGGGCGTCGGCCACGCCAGCGTGGCCATCGGCGACGTCTCAGTCATTCCCCAGAGCTGACGGATCTGCACACCGTGGCGCTGCTCGAAGGTCTGCATCAGTGACAGTGGCACCGCGGAGCCGCCGCAGGCCACCAGCCTCAGCGACGAGATGTCATGTCCCGGTTCACGCTCCAGGTAATTCATCACGTCGTTCCAGATCGTCGGTACCGCACCTGCGACCGTCGGGCGCTGGGTCTCGATGAGATCCACCATCGACTTGGCATCCATGAAACGATCCGGCAGCACGATATCGGCGCCGGCCATCAAAGCCGCGTACGGCAGACCCCAGGCATTGGCATGGAACATCGGCACTATCGGAAAGGCCTTGTCCGAGAAGCTCAGTCCCATACCGTTACCGCTGCAGACCGCCATCGAGTGCAGATAGCTCGACCGGTGCGAGTACACAACACCCTTCGGGTGGCCGGTGGTGCCGCTGGTGTAACACATTGCGGCAGCTGAGTTTTCGTCGATCTCGGGCCAATCGAATTCATCCGACTCAGCCGCGGTGACATCGTGGTAGCGCAGCACCCGCTTACCGGAGGCCTCGAAGGGCGCCAAGTCACCGGCTCCGACGACGATCACGGTGTGCACCGTCTCCATCCGGCCCAGCACCGGACCGAGGATCTCCGCCAGCGAGATGTCGGCGATGATGACCCGGTCCTCGGCCTCGTAGGCGACGAACTCGATCTGCTCGGGGAACAGCCGGATGTTGAGGGTGTGCAGGACCGCCCCCATCGACGGCACCGCGACGTAGGCCTCCAGATGTTCCTGGTTGTTCCACATGAACGTGGCCACCCGCTGGTCACCATCGATGCCGAGTCGGCGCAGAGCGTTGGCCAGCCGGGCCGCCTGCCGGCCGACCTCCCTGTAGGTGGCGTGCCGAAAGCCTGTCCCGGTGGCGGTGGCCACCGTGCGATCACCGTGGATGCTGACCGCGTACCGCAGGATCGCGGCGACGGTCAACGGGGAGTTCTGCATGGTGCTCTGCATCTAAACCGCCTTCGCTGGAGGTGTTCCTGCCTGCGCGAATGGTAACGCCGCGATAATCGCGCAACGATGTGGTTCAGGAGACATCGCCGACGAATGCCGGGAGGCTGCCATGCGTGCACGCACACTGTTCGCCGCTGCGGCGGCGGCGTGCGGGCTCCTCACGGGTCCGGCAGGGCCGGCGTCGGCGGATCAGTCTGCTCAGGACACCATCAGCGAGCTGCAGAAGCAGGGCTACGTGGTGACCATCGACAAGGTCGGAACGGGCCCGATGTCCAAATGCGTCGTGACCAGCGTCCGCAACCCGAACACGGTCACCCAATGGGTGCCGTGGGTCGGACCCGGGCTGGGCAGCCGCGGGGGCAGCTTTCTGGTGCCGGTGGTAACCAGCCAGTCAATCTCGGTATCGCTGGACTGCAGCCAGCGCTGACGGGCCCGGTTTCAGGAGGCCGCGCGCAACTGCGCGGCGGCAGCGGCGGACAGTGCGGTGATCGAGCCGTCATAGTCCGCGACATACAGGCAGCTCTCGTCGCTGCTGAGCGCCACGCAGGACACCGCGCGGCCGATCACGTAGGTGTCGACGACGCGGCCGGGGCCGACGATGTCAACAACCGCGACCCGATCACCGGAGGCTACGTAGGCGCGCGTGCCACTGAGAATCACCTGGGTTGCGGGGCCACCGACCGAAACGGTGTCGATGATGCGACCGGAGGCGACGTCGACGACGGTCAGCGTCCCGCCGGTGCGGGCATCCCAGCCGGTGACGAACACCCGGCGCCCGTCGCGGTGAGCGGCGATATCGCCGATGGAACCACGGATGGCGACCCGCTGCACGATGCGGCCCGAGCGAAGATCGACAACCATCAGTGCACTGCCCGCGGCGGTGGTCAGTGCGGCGAAAAGCACGCTTCCGTCAGCGCTGACCCGAATGGTGTCGACTGCGGCGCCGGCGGCGCCGGTGAGCGCGATCGCCCGGCTTACTCCGCTTTCGATGTCGATCGCGGCGATGTCTGCTCCGGCGTCACCGCAGCGCGCCACGAAGAGGACGTCGCCGCCGGGGCTGACGGCCAGGCCGCGCGCCGTAACGGTGATGTCCTTGGCCGCCAGCGTGACACCGGCGGCGGGATCGACGGCCACGACACTGTCCTCAGCATCGGCCGCGGACGTGACGTAGATCCGGTCGGCGGCGGCGAGGGCGTACGGCTCGGCGATGTCGTCGATGACGGTGCTGATGGTCAGGGTTTCGATATCGATGACCGACACAGCGTCGTCGCCGTAGTGGGCGGCCACCAGGTGACGGCCGTCCTCGGTGACGGCCATATCGGTGACCGCACCGGGAAGACCGGAGAGCGCCCCTGCAGCGGGGCGGATGGCGCTGTGGCGCATGGCAGGCAGCCGATCCCTGTTCGCGGCAACGCGCGGGACGGGCAGGGCGGCCAGCCACAGTGCGTCGGCATGCCGTTCCGCAACCGCACTAGCGCCCATTGTGTTCGCCATGATTTCTTCACCTCCGGCGGCCGGACCGCGGCGAGCGGTCGACCCCACGTCGAATCGGAATAACCTTGCCGACTGATTGTCGGACATCTAAAAGTTTAACGGTGGGTTACGACAAAGAATTCCGGCTCAGTTCACTTGTGTCCCAATAGACTCAAGTGCCGCTCAGCATTGCGTTTGCCCTTTCGCCGGTGCGGCAAACCGCGAAGTCGCAGCTGTATGCGATGCGCTCCTGCGGAAATGCAAAGTGACGCGTGATTTGTTTTCGAGCGCAATTCCGCCGCGGACCATCGGGCAAATGCGGCCTAAATCACACCCCGCATGTGGGTGTCTGAATCAGTTAAGGATATTTCTTACAGACTGCTGCTATCGCAGCGTTTGTTCTACGACGTCCCGGCTGCGCAATGGGTCCTCGCCAGGCTGGTAGGACGGCTCGGTGTGATCGACAAGGGTGCCATTGGCGACCCGGCGCCGAGCCTGGTTGAACTCGGGCAGTGGGCCCATCGCAATCTGGGTGGTGTTGATGGCGGCCCAGGTCGCCGCTCGGCGCGCGGCCCGTTCGACCGGATTCGGTGGCCGATACATCACCATTTCGGCCGCCCACCGCGGCATCGAGTCGCGGATGGCCCAGTCGAAGAATTTGGCCGCCTGCGGAACATCCGGATTGTTCTGCAGGGCCTCGCCGGTGGCCAGGGCGGCGCCGTGCGTCAACGCCAGCCGCGGAAGATAGGAATGCAGGCACTCCAACGTCTCGGCCTTGGTCACCGGCAGGTCGGTGCCGCCCAGGGCATGACCGACCCGGACGAATTCGGCGTAGTAGTCGTCGATATCCCGCAGCGGTGCCGGGTGATACATCTGGTGCGCGGTGGCGATACCCCACACCACCGTCGCGTAATTCCAGCGCAACCACAGCGGATCGTCGGCGTCATAGGGCAGTCCGTCGGGGCGCACACCCTTGACCGTGTGATGCATGGATCGCACGATCTGGGCCACCTTCTCGGCGGTCTTCGTCGACCCGTAGGCGGTCCCGATGAAGAACGCGACCGAGTGTGCCAGCCGCACCGCCGCGCCCTCGGCATCGAGCTTTCCGGTGGGTAGCCCGCCGGCATCACGTTCCACGACGCGCGAGTGATCCGAACCCATCCAGTAGATGCTGGGATCCAGCCGCTCCATGAACGCCGCGCACTGCAGGCCGAAGATCAGCGCCGAGGTGTGCGAGTGCACGTGCCAGACCGCGCTCTTCGGGCCGAACCAACCGGGATCGCCCTCCGGGCCGGCAAAGTCCAAGCCGCGGAAGAACTTCTGCCTGACTTCGGAGTCGAAGTCGGACTTCACCTTCTCTTCGAGCAGCTGATGCGGCAGCAACACCCTCATCCGGGCCGTTCCCTTCGTCATGAACAGCAAACCCCAGAACACCGACTTTCAACCTAACACTGCCCGGCGGTACAGGCCTTCCGAATCGCACGCCACTGCGGGATAGTCAGATCGCATGACGCCGCGCCTGCCCTTTCCTCAGCCACACCCCCTGCGAGCCGGGCCCGAGCTGAGCGCACTGCGGGCCGGCGGCCCGATCCACCGGGTCACCACCGTCGTCGGTGATCCGGCGTGGCTGGTGACCGGCTACACCGTGGTTCGCGAATTGATGGATGACGATCGCCTCGGGCGTTCGCACCGCACGCCGGAAACCGCGCCGCGCAGCCGGGCCTCGGCACTGTTCGGCGGTCCGATCGGGGACTTCGACGACGAGCCTGCCGGTCAGCGCCGGATGCGCTCGCTGCTGCAGCCGCACTTCTCCCCGCGGCACCTGCGCACACTCACCCCCCGGGTGGAGACGCTGACATCCGCACTGCTGGACCGGTTGGCCGAGCATGAGCAGCCGGCCGATCTGCATGCGATGGTGGCCCATCCATTGCCACTTCTGGTGATCTGCGAACTACTCGGCGTTCCCTACGAGGATCGGGAGCGGTTCGGGGTATGGGTCGACGCCGCAGCCTTCGCCGACGATCAGGAACTGTCTGGTCAGGGGCTCGCGGCGTTGGTCGACTACGGGATGAAGCTCGTCTCGCAGAAGCGCAGTCATCCCGGCGACGACGTCATCTCCCGGTTGTGCACGGACGAGAGCCTTGCGGACGTCGAGATCGCCGCACTGACCATGGCGCTGTTGTTCGCCGGCTACGAGACGACGGTCACGCAGATCTGGACGCAATCGGTACAGCTACTCAGCGAACGCAGCCGTTGGCAGGCGCTGCTGGCCAACCCGTCGCTGATACCGAAGGCCGTCGAGGAACTCTTCCGGGCATCACTGATCGGCGGCGTGGGCATTCCGCGCTACGCGCGCGACGACATCGACGTCGCCGGAGTCACCATCGCGCAGGGCGATCTGGTGCTCCTCGATCCCGGGTCGGCCAATCATGATCCGTCCGCATTTCCGGATCCCGACGCCGTGGACTTCAACCGGCAGGGAGTTCCGCACGTCGCCTTCGGGTACGGAGCCCGGTACTGCCTGGGCGCGCCGCTGGCCAGAATCGAACTCAATGCGGTTTTCTCCCAGATGATTCCGCGATTCCCCAATATGCGGCTCGCTGTCGAGCCGGATGCCCTGACGATCAACACCGAGGCGCTCGGTGCGGGCCTTGTTGAGCTTCCGGTCTTCTGGTGACTGAGCGCAATCCGCAGGATGATCCCGAGCGGCGTATCCGGGATCTGGAGCCGCCACCGGTCGACGCCGAACCCACACGGCCCGGCATGCGCTTGGGCTGGATCGTGTTGGGCGTGCTGGTCCTCGGACTGGTGGTCGGTGGCGGCGCAATGATCGCCGAACGGATCGGGGCGCAGAACAAACCGGTGGCCGGCCGGCCGGCCGCTCCACCGGTTGTCGGTGGGGGCGGGTCATTCGCACCGGCACCACCGACGTCGAGCCCGTCGATACCCACCGTGCTTCCGCCGCCGCCGACCGGCGCACAGATCAGTGTGGCCGGTATCGACAAAGACGAGAAGTTTGCCTGCGACGCCGGCGTCGTGAGCATCAGCGGCGTGCACAACCGGGTGCTGCTGACCGGTCATTGTGCGCGGGTCGACGTTTCCGGGGTGCGCAACACGGTGATCATCGAGGAGTCCGACGCCATCGTCGTCTCCGGTTTGGATAACAACGTCACGTTCCGATTCGGTTCGCCGGAGGTGGATCAGTCCGGCTTCGACAACAAAGTCGCGCGCGCCTGAAATTACGCGGGCAGAAGATCGCCGCTGAGCGCGATCACGTGCGCCGGCGACACCGGCATCCGTTCGGGCAGTCGGACGGTCAGGGCTCCGTCGGTCACCTGCCAGTCCGCCGGTCCGTCGAGGCCGAGCACGCGGACCCCGGTGACCCCGGTCGCGTCGACTCCCCGCAGGGTCAGTTCCCGTTCCGGGACGTCGAGCAGGATCGCGTTGACCGCGCCGCCGCGCGCGGTGAACCGGACTTCGGTGCCGGCACTGGTGGTGGTCTGCGGGATCAGCCAGGGCCTGGTGCGATAGATCGCCTCACCGTTGACCCGAAGCCAGGACCCCAACCCGCGTAACGGCGCGAGTTGTTCGGTGGGGAAACGGCCGAACTGATCGGGGCCGACGCCGATGAGCAGATTGCCGTTCTTCGCGACGATATCGGCGAAGGAGCGCACCAGTTCAGTCACGGTGACGATGTCCTCGGGTCGCTCATTGCGGTTGGCGCCGAAGGAGTGGCCGACACCACGGGTCGACTCCCACTTCTTTTCCTGCACGGTGTCAAACCTCGCGTACTCCGGTGTGCGGAAGTCGTAGTGGTGGTTGGCCGGGAATGTCAACGACTTGTAACTGTCCGGGATCAGCGGCCAGAATCGCTGCAGCAGAACGCCTCCCGCCCTGGCAACCCCATCTGACACACGGCCACGACGCTGAGGCGGCTCGATCCAGCGGTCGTTGATAACCCCGTCCGGCACAGCGTTGTAGTACTGCGCGAACAGTGCGGGAAGGTCACCACCGGCCGGCCAGCAGATGTCGTTCCACAGCACCGACGGCTCGTAATTGCCGATCAGCTCGCGCACATGCGCGGTCGCATACGCGACATAGTCGGGGGTGTGCGGGACGGCGAGGAAGCTGTCGGCGGGATTGGTCATCAGAGCGTCGTTGTAGGGCCAGTCGTAACCGCCGGAGTAGTACAACCCCATCCGCATCCCGGCGCCGCGCACCGCGCGGGTCAGATCGCCGACGAGGTCCCGACGGGTGTGATAGCGACCCTTACGGGGATGCTCGATGGCGGTGGGCCACAGGCAGAAACCCTCATGATGCTTGGTCGTGAGGACGACGTAACCCGCGCCGGCATCGCGACAGACCGCGGCGATCGCCTCCATGTCAGCACCGGCGGTACCGTCGTTGAACGCCGGAATGAAATCGTCGTAGGTGGCATCCGGTCCGTAGGTGTCGCGCTGGTGCTGCCAGGTCGGGCTGCCCTCGATCCGACTGCTGTTGAGATACCACTCTGCATAGGGGTTGTCCCGCAACATCTCGGCGGGACCCTTCTCCTTGAGCAACTCCTGGATGTCGGGCACCTGCGGGGCCCAACCCGGCACCGAGTACAGGCCCCAGTGCAGGAACACGCCGAGTTTGGCGTCGTCGTACCAGGCGGGTAGCGGGTGGCCGGCGACGGAATCCCA
>NZ_JBPCSX010000187.1:0-3032 GCF_051006775.1 Mycobacterium sp. | reverse complement strand
CACCACCGGCGGCTGGACCACCCGAAAACAACCCGACGGCACCACCAAATGGATCCCCCCACCACACCTACCCATCACCGCCGCCACCAACACCTACCACCACCCCGAACGACAACTCGGCGAATGAGCCTGAGCTAAAGCGGTGCGGCCCCACGCAGATGCTCGAAGATCATCGAGGTCTGAGTACCTTCCACGTCGGCGTCGGAGTTGAGGTTGTCCACCACGAACGAACGCAGGTCGTCAGTGTCGCGGGCGGCCACATGGATGATGAAGTCATCCGCGCCGGCCAGAAAGTAGACGTCGATCACCTGGGGTCGGCTGCGGATCTGCTCGACGAAGGTACGGATCTTGCCGCGGGCGCCCGCCTGCAGGCTGACCGAGATCATCGCCTGCAACGGAAGTCCGATCGCGGCAGGGTCGATATCCGCGTGAAAGCCGCGAATGACGCCGACGTCCTGGAGGCGTCGGACACGGCCATGACAGGTGGACGGCGCGATCCCGACCGCCTCGGCCAGCGCACTATTGGGCATCCGCGCGTCGGTGTGCAGCAACGCGAGGATGCGACGGTCCACATCGTCGAGATCAGCAGCCCGAATATCCTTCGGTTTTTCAGCACGCCGACCGATCGACTTCGTTATTTGTTCGGCCATTGTTCGACAATAACGAATTTTTGCCGGTGTTATTGCCACTGCATCGACACTTCTTCACAATTGACCTCAAGCATTCCCCCGAGCTAGGAGCACCTGTGCGCGTCGGCATCCCCACCGAGATCAAGAACAACGAGTACCGCGTCGCCATCACCCCCGCAGGCGTGGCCGAACTGGTGCACCGTGGCCATGAGGTGCTGGTGCAATCCGGCGCCGGCGAGGGATCGGCCATCCACGATCCCGACTTCGCCGCGGCAGGAGCGACGATCGTCGCGACCGCCGATCAGGTCTGGGCCGAGGCGGATCTGCTGTTGAAGGTCAAGGAACCGATCGAGCCCGAATACAGCCGCATGCGCAGGGGTCAGGTGCTGTTCACCTACCTGCATCTGGCCGCGTCTCGGCCGTGCACCGACGCCCTGCTGGCATCGGGCACCACCTCGATCGCCTATGAGACCGTCCAGACCGCCGATGGCGCGCTACCCCTGCTGGCTCCGATGAGCGAGGTCGCCGGACGACTCTCGGCACACGTCGGCGCCTACCACCTGATGCGCACCCAGGGCGGCCGCGGCGTGCTGATGGGTGGCGTACCCGGTGTCGCGCCGGCCACCGTCGTGGTGATCGGCGGCGGTATGGCCGGCGATAACGCCGCCGCCGTCGCATGGGGTATGGGCGCACATGTCACCGTCTTCGACCTGAATGTCAACACGCTGCGCAAGATCGACGCCGAGTACGGCGGCGCCATCGAGACCCGCTACTCGGCCCGGCTGGACCTGGAGAACGCGGTCAAACAGGCGGATCTGGTCATCGGCGCCGTCCTGGTGCCCGGCGCGAAGGCACCCAAGCTGGTCACCAACGCCACTGTCGCGCAGATGAAGCCGGGTGCAGTCCTGGTGGACATCGCCATCGACCAGGGTGGCTGTTTCGAGGACTCCAAGCCCACCACGCACGACAGCCCGACGTTCAAGGTCCATGATGCGGTGTTCTACTGCGTCGCCAATATGCCCGGCGCGGTTCCGCGCACGTCGACCTTCGCGCTCACCAATGCGACCATGCCCTATGTGCTCAAGCTCGCGGACAAGGGCTGGCAGGGTGCCTGCTTCTCCGACCCGGCGCTGGCCAAGGGTCTGTCAACGCATGAGGGCAAGCTGCTCAGTGCCGAGGTCGCCCGCGACCTCGATCTGCACTACACCGATCCGGTCGGTCTGCTGGCCTAGCCGTACTGCCCGATAGTCCGGGTCAGCCCACCAGTCCGCGAAGTGGCTGCGGCAGTGCGCCTTTGGACCGGTACGGGCCCAGAATGGCGGCGCCGAAGGTACCACGCAGAACCTTGCGGGCCACAGCATTGACGTCTTCGAGAGTGACCTCTTCAATGCTGCGGAGACTGTCGGAGATGCTGCGGTACTCGCCGTAGTTCAGTTCACTGCGGCCGATCCGGTTCATCCGCGACGACGAATCCTCCAGGCCGAGAACCAGTCCACCCCGCAGCGAACCTTTGGCGATCCGGCACTCGTCTTCGGTGATGCCGTCGCGTGCGACGGTCTCCAGGACATCGCGAGTCAACCGAACCACCTCGTCAAAACGCTCCGGCAGACATCCGGCGTACACCGAGAACGCACCACTGTCGGAGAAGGCGTCGATGGCCGAGTAGACCGAGTACGCCAGACCGCGCGTTTCCCGAATCTCTTGGAAGAGGCGCGAACTCAAGCCACCACCGAGGGCCATGTTGAGCACCGACAGCGCCCACCGTTGCGGCCAGTGCCGGCCGGGAATGCGAACACCCAGGCTCATATGGGTCTGCTCGGAATCCCGGTCGATCAGCATCAGTCCGGGCTGCCCGACCGCCCTGCCGATGCCCTTGCGCGGTGGCAGCGGCCGTTGGCCCTTGGTCAGTCGTCCGGCGAAATACTCCCGGGCCAGCGCCACCACCTGATCGTGGTCGACATTGCCGGCTACGGCCAGCACCATCCGCTCCGGGGTGTAGCGACGAACATGGAAGGAGTGCAGTTGATTTCGTGTCATCGACGACACCGACTCGACACTGCCGATGACCGGCCGACCGATCGGAGGGTCGCCGAACATCGCTGAGATGAAGACGTCTCCGAGGGTGTCTTCGGGGTCATCGTCGCGCATCGCGATCTCTTCGAGCACGACGTCGCGCTCGAGTTCCACGTCACCTGATGCACAGACTCCGTTGAGCACGACGTCAGACACCAGATCGACGGCCAACTCCAGGTCCTCATCGAGGACATGGGCGTAGTAACAGGTGTACTCGCGGGCGGTGAAGGCATTGAGCTCACCGCCGACCGCGTCCACCGCCTGCGCTATCTCCACCGAGGTGCGGGTCGGCGTCGATTTGAACAGCAGATGTTCCAGGAAGTGCGCCGC
>NZ_JBPCSX010000186.1:0-3926 GCF_051006775.1 Mycobacterium sp. | reverse complement strand
ACTGGCCGCCGCGGTCGGAGACGAAGCCGCCGCCGATATCGCTGCGGCGGCATTGCTGGACACCCTCGACGCCGTCGCCGGCACGCCGTTCGCCGCCCGCGTCGTCGCACTGACCGGTGATCTGTCGCTGGCCGCGCGGTCCGCGCAGATCCGCTCCCGACTCGACGATTTCATCGTCATCGGCCAGCGCGGCGCCGACTTCGGCCACCGGCTGGCCCATGCCCATGCCGACGCCGCCGCCGTCGGCGCTGCGCCGGTGCTCCAGATCGGGATGGACACCCCGCAGGTCACCGCCGAACTGCTCACCGACTGCGCGGGCAAGCTCGCCCCCGGTACAGCAGTGCTCGGGCCGGCCCACGACGGCGGGTGGTGGTTGCTCGGTGTCAGTGACGCCTCGCTGGCCGGCTGCCTGATCGACGTGCCGATGTCGCAGTCCGACACCGGCGCGCTGACCGCGGCCGCCCTCGAACGAGGCGGAGTCCAGGTGGTTCTCACCACGGAACTCGCCGACGTCGATACCGTTGCGGACATACCAGTGGTTCGCACCGCCTGCCGTCCCGCCAGTCGATTCACCCTCGCCACCGAAGGGATCTGACAAGATGACCGCTCCGACGAAATCAGAGACCTTGCGTGGCACCGCGATCACCACCCGCGTCGGTCTGGCGCTCGGTGTGGCCGTCACGATCTGTTTCGTCACCGGTTTCATCAGTCACTTCGTCCAGCACCCGCAACCGTGGTTCTACTGGCCCACCCGACCGGTCTGGCTGTACCGGGCCACCCAGGGCCTGCACGTCATCTCCGGTATCGCTGCGATCCCACTGCTGGTGGTCAAGCTGTGGTCGGTCTACCCCAAGCTGTTCGAGAAGCCGATCATCGGCGGTCTGACCAAACAGCTTGAGCGGGCGTCGATCCTGGTCCTGATGGCCTCCATGCTCTTCCAGTTCTCGACCGGCCTGATGAACATCGCCAAGTGGTACGCGTTCGGGTTCTTCTTCACCACCAACCACTACGCGATGGCCTATGTTGCAGCCGGCGCACTGCTGGTGCATATCGGGGTCAAGCTGCCGATCATCCGTCGCGCACTCGGTGAGCCACTCGAGGAGATTCCCACCGGCGAGTTGCGGACCGGGCCGACCCGGCGCACCGTGCTGGCCGGCACCTGGCTGGCGGCCGGGGTGGCGACGCTGGTGACGGCCGGCCAGACGGTGCCATGGATTCGCAAGGCCTCGGTCCTGGCACCGCGGTCAGGCACGGGCCCACAGGGCATGCCGATCAACCGCACAGCCCGGGCGGCAGGCGTGCTGCGCAGTGCCCAGTCGCCGGACTACCGGTTGACCGTTGTCAATGGCGCGACGGTCAAGTCGTTCAGCGTGGCCGACCTGGCCGCGATGCCGCAGTCCACCTTCCGGTTGCCGATCGCCTGCGTCGAGGGGTGGAGCGCAGAGGCCGACTGGTCCGGGGTGGTGCTGGCGGCTCTGGTTCAGGCGGTGGGTGGCTCGCCTGATTCCGATGTGCGACTGATATCTCTGGAGCCGCCCGGTCCGTACTCGCGGACCACGGTGCCTGCCCTACACGCCCGCGATCCGCAGACACTGATCGCGATGAAGATCAACGGTGAAACACTCGCCCCCGACCACGGCTACCCGGCGCGGCTGATCTCGCCCGCCCGGGCCGGCGTCCTGCAGACCAAGTGGTTGTCACGTATCGAGGTGGTGCAGAAATGACCGCAATCCGTGCGCTACTGATGGCAGCCGGTGTAGCGCTCGGCAGCTACGGTGCGGTGCTGCTGTTGGACAATCCGACGCACATCATCATCCGCATCGCGGTCTGGGCCGGGGTCGGTGTGCTGCTGCACGACGCCGTGTTCGCGCCCGCCTGCGTTGCCCTGGGGTTCGCCGGCAAGCGAATCCTGCCCCGGTCGTGGTGGTCGCCGGTCATGGTCGCTTCGCTGTGCAGCGTCGTCTTGGTGCTGCTGGCCATTCCGGTCTACAGCAAGCCCGGACTGGAGCCGGACAACCCCACGGTCCTCGATCGCGACTACCACTGGGGTCTGTGGGTGTCGCTGGCGATCGTCTGGGGTGCGGCGTTGCTGATTCTCATCGGTAAGCACCTGCTACCAGTTCGTCAGAATAAAGCTGTTCAGTAGCAGGGCGCCGGTCACGTTGATGCCCAACCACCAACGGTGTGACCGCACTGGAAGCAATGCGGGGGCGGCGGTCAGCCACACCTCGAAAGGCAACCAGATCCGTTCGGTCTCCGCCTTCGACAGCATCGACAGATCTGCACAGAGGATCGCGGCCAGTGCGCCCAGCACCAGCAGATTGATCCCGGTGCGCGCCTTGACCGCCCGGATGTCGAAGGCCCGGGCCACCCCGGCCGCGCTGCCCAACCCGATGGCGCAGACCACCGAGGCGAAATTCGCCCAGCTCCAGTACTGGAACGGCCGGACTTTGGCAATGCCCTGCCAATACCGTTGCTGGACAAGCTGATAGCCGTCGAACCACCAGAATCCCGCCAGCGCGAACGCCGCCACCACCACCAGCGCCGCCGCGACTGCCACGGCCAGCCGTTTCAGCGCTGTACGGCGGTCCGCGGCGCACAGCAGAACGGCCAGTGCGGGCAGCGCCATCAAACCGAGTCCGTAGTTGAGGAATATCCCCCACCCCAGCAGCAGTCCTGAACCGGCTGCCGCCAGCGCCGGCCGTCGCGCCGTCTTGCTGACCGCGATCGCCAGCAGCGCGATCCCCCAGGCCGCAACACCGGCGAAGTAGCCGTCCGCCGACACCGCGATCCAGATGGCGGTCGGAGCCACCGCGACGAACGGCGCCGCCAACCGTGCCGTTGACTCACCCGACACCGCGCGCAACGCGACCAGAATGGCTGCCGCCGCGCTGGATCCGGCGAGCAGGCACAGCAGGCCCGCCCAGGCCCCGCCGCCGAGACCGATCCGGTCCAGCCACACAAAGGTCAGCAATGCACCCGGTGGATGACCTGAGACGTGGGTGATCCAGGAGTTCGGCTGATAGTCGAGGATCCGACTGGAGAAGGTCCGGACCGCCTCGCCGATATCGGTGATGCCCGGAACCTGGCGCAGATACTCGTGTTTGGCCGTCAGTCGCCCGGCGAAACCCCGTTGCCAGCCGTCGATCATCGCCAGCGCGAACGCCCAGCAGGCCGAGGTAGCCCAAGCCGAGAATGTCAGCTTCCGCCAGGACAGCCGCTGGGCCAGATCAGGCCCCCAGCGCACCGCCGCGACACCGATGGCGATCGCCGGCAGCGTGCCCCAGCCGACGTGGGCGTTCCACCAGCCGAATATCGGCGCGGTTTGGGCGTAATCCTTGATCTGCGCCGCTGTGGCGTGCAGCAGTGGCGTGACGATACCCAGGTGCAGGTGCGGCAGGACGAATGCGATAACCACCAACAGCAGCGCGGCCGACGCGGCGAGGCGATCCCTTCTCATGGCAAAGCTCCGCTCACGGTAGATCCCCGCTCACGGCAAATCGAAGGGCAACTGCACACCCTCGTGCGCCAGACAGTGCGAACATGCGCGTTCAGAATCAAGCCGGTCGATCGTGTCGTTGATCAGCTGTTTGAACGGGATCATATTGCGTTCGAACTCGGCGAAGACGTCCGCTGCCCGGACTCCGGCACCGGCCTCCACGCCGGCATCGAGATCAGTGACCAAAGCGATTGCGGCATAGCAGATCTCCAATTCCCGGGCCAGAACGGCCTCGGGGTAACCGGTCATGTTCACCAGGACGAAACCCTGCCGGACGAACCACTGACTCTCCGCGCGGGTGGAGAAACGCGGCCCCTGAATCACCACCATCGTGCCGCCGTCGACCACGCCGGGGTGATTCGCGGCATTGGCCCGCAGCACCGGGCAGTACGGGTCGGCGAACTCGACGTGAATGCCGCCGGAATCG
>NZ_JBPCSX010000185.1:0-15716 GCF_051006775.1 Mycobacterium sp. | reverse complement strand
GGACCGGCAAGCAGCATGTGCTCGATGCCGGCCGCGCGCGCCGCCGGCACGATGTCGGCCACCTCCGCGCCGTAGCGGGTGTCACTGCCGCAGATCACCGCGACGGTGCACTCACTCTGCGACACCGCCTCAGCGACGGTCCCAGAGGTCACGGTGCCCGGGTTAACGGTGTCGATACCGCCGGTGGCGAGAAGATTGATCGTGAAGGTGGAGCGGATGTTGTTCTCCGCCAGTGGACCCAGCGGCAGCAGCAGCACGGTGGGACGACAGCCGGTGCGGGCGAGATACGCATCGGATCGCGACCGCAGCGCTTCGAACTCGGCCGCGTAACGGTCGACGTTCGACGACGAGTCTGCCTGGACCGGCGCCTCGGAGATGTTCGGGAACTCGTTGACCCCGGTGATCGCTGTGCGCCGGTGCGCGACGTCCTCAGCGCGGCGGGCGCGCACGCTCCCGATCTCATCGGCGACATAGTCGGTGCACGCGCTGAATCCGCCGCGCGATTCGATGACCTGGAAATGCGACCACGCTTCGGCGGCGAGGCTTCGGGTGAGGTCTTCGACGTACCAGGAGCCGCCGGCGGGGTCGAGAACGCGGCCGATATGCGACTCCTCGAGCAGCAGCAGTTGGGTGTTGCGGGCGATCCGTCGGGAGAAACCCGGCGCGACCCCGGGATAGCCGCCGGCGATGGCGTCGTCGAACACCAGGACGCGGACGGTGTCGGCTCCCCCGACTCCGGCGCCGAACGCGGCTACGGTGGTGCGCAGCATGTTGACCCATGGGTCGCGGGTGGTCATCATCGCCGAAGACGTCACCGCGTGCAGTCGTACCGCTCCGCTGTCGGCCTCACCCAGAACGTCAGCCACCCGGGCCCAGATCAGACGCAACGCGCGCATCTTGGCGATCGTCATGAACTGATCGTCATCAGCGACCAGCCGAACACTGATCTGACGCAGGGCGTCGGCCGCAGTCAACCCGGCTCCGGTGAACAGCCGCAGGTATTCGGTCGCGACGGCCAGCACGCCGGCGAGTTCCCAGCCTGCGTTGGCGCCGCGATCATGGAACGCCGGGCCGTCGACGGTGACCGACCGCACACCGGGCTTGCCACCCAGCTCCGTCGCGACGGCGACGACGTCATCGACCGCAGGCGCCGGCCGCCCACTGAGCGCCGACGTCAGCGGATCCGCACCCAGGTCGATCGACATTGCGGCGCGCCTGGTCTCGTCCGCGCTTGCCACCAACGCGGTCATCGCGTGCGCAGCGGCACGGAAGTCCGCTCCCGCGTCGATGATGACGGGTGCCAGTTCCAGGTAGACGCCCTCGAGGAGACGGTCCAGTTCAGCGGGCGCGGCACCATCGGGACCGATTCGCAGCAGCAGCGCACTGACGCCGTCGACCAGCGCACCCAGCACCGCCGCATTCGCCTCGGCCACCGTTGCGCCGGATCCGTGCGCCGGGAACTCCTCGACCACCTTCCAGCCCGCCAGCACATCGCGGTGGCGGTCGCCCCCGCGGACGAATGGCCAGTGACCCGGCAGCGGGGACTCCGGAACCGCATCGAGAGCGGTGTAGAGCGGCCGGATAGCGAAGCCCTCGTAGGTCGGGGTATCCAGCACCCGCTCGGGTTCGTCGGACGGAACTGCATCTGAACCCCTGGCCAGCACGGCGGCGACGGCACCGCGCCAGCGGACGCGGGCCTCCTGCAACTCCTCCGACACAGACTCAGGCTAGATGATCAAGCGTTAGATGATCGTCCCCGTAGGGTTGGACAGCGTGAGGCGGCCCACGCTGGACTCGCTGCGCTCCGTGGCGTCGGCCACAGTCAGGGCCATGGTCAGCACCGTCCGTCAGGCGAGTCCGAGCCGCATCACGATCACTGCGGCGGCGGCTCTGGCGCTGGTTGCCATCGCGTTGTTCGTTCCGCTGCCGACGGCCGTGCAGTTGCGTGACTGGGCGAGGTCGCTGGGACCGTGGTTCCCGCTCGCCTTCCTGATCGCCCACACCGTCCTCACGGTGTTCCCGTTTCCGCGCACCGCGTTCACGCTGGCTTCCGGTCTTCTGTTCGGGCCGATGCTCGGCATCGTGATCGCGGTCACGGCGAGCACTGCCAGCGCGCTGCTGGCACTCCTGCTGGTGCGGGCGGCCGGGTGGCAGTTGAACAGGCTCGTGACACACCCCGCACTGGAGTCGGTCGACGATCGGCTGCGGACCCGCGGTTGGCCGGCGGTGTTGTCGCTGCGGTTGATCCCCGCAGTGCCGTTCTCGGTCCTGAACTACGCCGTCGGCGCCTCGGCCGTCCGGGTCTGGCCGTACCTGGCGGCGACGTTCGTCGGCGTGTTGCCCGGCACCGCCGCGGTGGTGGTGCTCGGCGACGCCTTGACGGGAACGGTCAGTCCGCTGTTGATGGTGGTGTCACTGTGCACCGCCGCTGTCGGTATCGCCGGGCTGGTGTACGAGTTCCGCGGCCTGCGGCGCCGCACCGATGGCTCCGACTGAGGTGACGGGCGCGCGCGCTTCGGCCGACGCGTTGGCAACCGCCTCGGCGATAGCCGGGTCGGTCTGGGTGGTGAACCATTCGGCGACCTCTGCGGAGTCGTCCTCGGGTTTCGGTGGATCCCCGTCGACCGGTGAGGGCTCGTACCGGAACACGCCGTCGGAGCCCGGCGTTCCGAGCAGTTTGGCGAAGCCCTGCAGTGCGGTACCGAAGTCATTGGGAATCATCCACACCTTGTTTGCCTCGCCCGCAGCCATCGCGGGAAGGGTCTGCAGGTACTGATAGGCCAGCAGTTCCGGCGTCGGCCTCGCGGCCTTGATCGCGGCGAAGGTCTTCTCGATGGCCTTCGCCTGGCCCTGCGCCTGCAGATACTGGGCGGCTCGTTCACCCTCGGCGCGCAGAATCCGCGACTGCCGTTCGCCCTCGGCGGCGAGGATGGCGGCCTGCTTGCCACCCTCGGCCGCAAGGATCTGCGCCTGCCGGGTGCCCTCCGCGGTGAGGATCATCGCCCGCTTCTCCCGGTCGGCGCGCATCTGCTTCTCCATCGAGTCCTGGATGGACGGCGGCGGGTCGATGCTGCGCAACTCCACCCGCGCCACCCGCAACCCCCACCGGCCCGTCGCTTCGTCGAGCACTCCGCGCAACTGGGCGTTGATCTTGTCGCGGCTGGTGAGCGTCTGTTCCAGCGTCATGCCGCCGACGACGTTGCGCAACGTGGTCGTGGTGAGTTGCTCGACACCGACGATGTAGTTGCTGATCTGGTAGACCGCCGCCTGGGGGTTGGTGACCTGGAAGTAGACCACCGTGTCGATGTTCACCGTGAGGTTGTCCTCGGTGATCACCGGTTGCGGCGGGAACGAGACCACCCGTTCCCGCAAGTCCACCCTGGCCCGGATGCGGTCGATGAACGGGATCAGCAGCGTCAGCTGACCCGACACCGTCTTGCTGTAGCGCCCGAGCCGCTCGATGACGGCCGCCTCGGCCTGCGGGATCAGCGCAACCGATTTGGCGACGACGATGATGGCGAAAACCACCAGCACCGCCAGCACCACCAGACCAGTGATCGCACCGTCCATGTCGGATCCCTCCCTAACTGTTCTTCCAGACGACCGCGGTCGCCCCGTCGATGTGCATGACGGTCACCTGATCGCCGGGCTCATAGACATCCTCGTCGTCGAGGGGGCGCGCGGTCCACACCTCGCCGTCGAGCTTCACCTGTCCGTGGTCGCGGCTGACCCGGTCCAGAACCAGCGCGGGCTTGCCCTCCAGCGCCTTGGCCGGTTCGGGCAACCCCTTCCCAGCGGTCAGCCGACGCCGCAGGGCGGGGCGCACCACGGCCAGCAGCAGGACCGAGACCACCAGAAACACCAGGCCGTCGACCCACACCGGCAGATCCGACAACCAATTGACGCCGGCGGCCGCCAGCGCGCCACCGCTGAGCATGAGCAGGAACATGTCGCCGGTCAGCGCCTCGGCAGCCGCCAGCCCAACAGCCGCAACCAACCAGATCACCGCAATGGACATGGCTCCACGATACGCAGAATTCGACCCGCCGCGGGTGCTGACCGTTTGAATCATGAGCCACTACACTCAGCAACCATCATGTGGTGCCCGAGTGTGTCGCTGTCGGTGTGGGCCAATGCCTGGTTGGCCGGTCATGCCGCACCCGATGACGTTCTCGACGCATTATCCCTTTGGGCCCCAAGACATTCCGTGACCGCCTATGACGCTGTCGCCGCGGGCCGGACCGGGCTGCCGTGGCCGGATGTCTATGACGGCGGCGCGATGTCGATGTTGCAGACCGTTCGCACCGCGGCCGGGCCGCGATCGGACGGACCGCGACTTCCCGCGGTCGGGGTGCTGCTACCGGTGCCCGGCGATGTCCGCGGCTTGGCTCCGGGCACCCAGTTCCAGCGCGACGCCCTTGAGGTCGGTGAGGCCCTGGTGGTAACCACCCCCCAGGGCGAGAGCATCGGCGCAGTCCCGGTATTCGAGTATGACGGGGATTTCGACGACGAGGGCGAGGCCACCGTGGACCCGGCGGACGTCACGCTCTCCTGGTCGGTGTATTCGATCCCGGTGGTGCCGCCGATCGAGCAGTCCGATCTCGGCGAGGCCGAGTACTCGCTGCGGTCAGCCATCCGCACCGCGACCGAGGCGCTGGGCAGCCTGCAACTGGCCGACACCGGCGGCGCTGATCCCCGGGCGCTCGTGGAAGAGGTGATCCAGGCCGGAAGCCTGCACGGCGTTCCGGATCACGCCCCGACCCGTGCGGTCCGGGTGCTGTCCACCGCCGCGCACGTCGACGCCATCATCACGGTGAGCACCGGACCGGTCCCGATCAGCACCCACAGTGCCTCCGCCGCCCATATCGCCGACACAGCACTGAGGCCGTTGATTTCGGTGGTGCGCTCAGCCCGGGTGGCTGCGGTCAGCGCGATCCTGCACTCGGCCTGGCAGTAGTCCGACGACGATGCGGGCGGTTACGCCCGAGGAGGAGCCGGACCACCGGGTCTAGTCGCAGCAGCGGCAGCCGTCGCCTCACATTCGATGGTGCAGTAGCGGCCGTTGACGCTTGCCCCGTAACCCGGAACGGGTTCGGCACCAACCACCCTGGATGGCGGTCTCCCCTGCTGCACCTCATCGATCAGATCCAGCGCGAGGCGCGCGAAACGTGGCTGTGCGTTGGGTGTCGTCGCCCGAGCGATTGCAACTCCCAGTTCGGCGGCCTGGACCGCCAGTTCGTTATCGAGATCCCAGATCACCTCGATGTGGTCGGAGACGAACCCGATCGGACAGACCACTATCGCCTCTACACCGGCCTCCGCGAGTGTCGAAAGATGATCGCCCACATCTGGTTCCAGCCAGGGCACCTGCGGTGGCCCCGACCGCGACTGCCATACGACGTCGTAGTCGGAGTACCCGGCGGCCGCGGCGACCAACCCCGATGCATAGCCGACCTGGCGTGAGTAGAGATCAGGCCCACACCGGTTGGCCGCACGCAGCGGAATCGAGTGGGCGGTGAAGACCAGTCGCGCATTCGCGCGCAGGGCTTCCGGCAGTGTCAACACGGCTTCGGCAATTGCGTCGGCGAACATTTCGACGAGCAACGGATGATCAAAGTACTGACGGAGTTTGATCAGTTCCGGAGCGTCCTCACCGGTGGCGGCACGGGCGCGGGTGATGTCCTCCTGATACTGCGCGCACCCGGAGTAACCGCCCCAGGCCGATGTGCTGAAGACCGCGGCACGAGCGATGCCGTCAGCGCGCATCTGCGCGACGGCGTCCTCGATGAATGGATCCCAGTTGCGGTTACCGAAGTACACCGGCAGATCCTGGCCGCGATCGGCGAGCTCACCGCGGATCACCTCGATCAGGTCGCGGTTGATCGCGTTGATCGGTGACACACCACCGAAGTGCAGATAGTGCTCGGCGACGGATGCCAGTCGCTCCCTCGGGATTCCGCGCCCGCGGGTGACGTTCTCCAAGAACGGCATGACTTGCTCCGGACCCTCGGGGCCACCGAAGGACAGCAGCAGCAGCGCATCGAACTGGCCGGACATCTACAACAACTGCGTGCTGGCGCCGCCGTCGGCGTAGATCACGGTGCCGGTGGTGGCGGGCAGCCAATCCGACATCAGTGCGCAGACTGTTTTGGCGACCGCGGTCGGATCCTTCATGTCCCATCCCAGCGGAGCCCGCTGGTCCCAGCCCTCCTCGAGCATGCCCATCTCGTCCTTGAACTGATCTCCCAGCGCGCCGCCCATGATGGCGCTCATCGCCAGTGTCCGGATCGGACCCGCCGCAACGAGATTGGAACGCACACCGACCTTGCCGGCTTCACGGGCGACGAACCGGTTGATCGACTCCAGGGCGCTCTTGGCCACCGTCATCCAGTTGTAGGCCGGCATCGCCCGGGTGGGATCGAAATCCATTCCCACGATCCCACCACCGGGGTTCATGATCGGCAGAACGGCTTTGGCCAGCGAGGCATACGAGTACGCCGACACGTGGATGCCCCGGGACACGTCCTCGTAGGGGGCGTCGAAGAACGGGTTGATCCCCATGCCGCTGGGCGGCATGTTGCCGATCGAGTGGACGACACCGTCGAGTTTGTTGCCCGTGCCGATCACCTCGGCGATCCGGCCTGCAAGCGAATCAAGATGGGAGTCATCGCACACATTCAACTCGAGCAGTGGCGCCGGATTGGGCAGTCGGTCAGCGATCCGACGGATCAGCTTCATCCGGTCGTATCCGGTGAGCACCACCTCGGCTCCGGCCTCCTGTGCCACCTTCGCGATGTGGAACGCGATTGACGAGTCGGTGATGATCCCCGTGACGAGGACGCGCTTACCTTCGAGAATTCCTGCCATTTCAGTCCTTTCCAGTGGCCGAAGACCTAGTGGCCGGCCTTAATGCCCCATGCCCATGCCGCCGTCGACCGGGATCACCGCTCCGGCGATGTACCCGGCGTCCTCTGATGCCAGGAAGCTGACGGCGCCGGCGACGTCGTCCGCGGTACCGATCCGTTTGGCCGGGATGAACTCGAGGGCGCCTTCCCGGACCCGCTCGTCCATCTCGCGGGTCATATCGGTGTCGATCATCCCGGGGGCCACAACATTAGCGGTCACACCGGCCTTGGACATTTCACGGGATATCGACCGTGCCATCCCGATCAGACCGGCCTTGGAAGCCGCGTAGTTGGACTGGTTGCCGATACCCCACATGCCGGAGACTGACCCGACGAAGATCATCCGGCCGAACCGGTTGCGCTGCATGCTGCGCGATGCCCGCTGCGCCATCCGGAAGGCCCCGGTGAGGTTGGCATCGATGACCTTTGCGAACCGCTCCTCGGTCATCCGGATCATGAACGCGTCCGCGGTGATACCGGCGTTGGAGACCAGCACCTCGACCGGTCCCTGGTGCTCCTCGACCGCGGTGAAGGCCCGGTCGACGGCCTCGTTGTCGGTGACGTCGCACTCGACGCCGAACAGCCCCTCGGGGGCACCGGACCCGCGGTGGGTGACGGCGACCTTATGCCCGTCGGCGGCAAGGCGGCGGGCGATGGCCAGGCCGATTCCCCGGTTGCCACCGGTGACCAGCACCGAACGGGAAACGAAAGGGGGTCTAGTCATGTCCGTCAACTTAGTGCCTGGCGCCGGTCTTACCGAAACCGACACCACGGCTGTGCCCGAAACCCGAACCGCGGCCCTTCAGAGAGATCTCGCGGGGGCGTCAGCCCGGCAGACGGCGGTTGATCAGCAGCGCAGCCAGCGCCGACAGGGCCAGCGCCAGTGCGCCCAGTCGCAGCCAACCCACGCTGGCATCGCCCTTGACCGTCTCGTACCCGATCTGGTCCTGCAGCGAGGTGAACACTTCTTTGAGCTGCTCGAGGCTTGATGCGCTGTAATGCGTGCCGTCGGAGAGTTGGGAGATCTTCTTGAGCATGTCCTGGTCGACCGGGACGGGCTGACGCTGATCGTTGATGTCGACGTAGCCGTTGGGCGTGCCGAAGGACACCGTGGAGATCGGTACGCCCTGATCCTTGGCGGTGCGCGCCGCGGTGAACGCACCCTTCGGGTTGTCCGGGTTGGATGGCACCGTCTCCTTGCCATCCGACATCAGCACGATGCGCGCCGGCGGCAGGCCGTCGCCGCCACCGAGGACGGCGCCGACGGTGGCGATGGCCTGCAGTCCGGTGAAGATCGCCTCACCGGTCGCAGTGCGGTCGGCGAGCTGAAGTTTGTCGATCGCCAATTTGGTGGCTTCGCGGTTGGTCGTCGGGGACACCAGCACGGTGGCGGTGCCGGCGTACGCGATCAATCCGAGATTGATACCGGGGGTCAGTTGGTCGGCGAACTGCTTGGCGGCTACCTGCGCGGCAGCCAGCCGGCTCGGCTCGACATCGGTGGCCCGCATCGATTGCGACACGTCGATCGTCAGCATCACCACCGCACGGTTACGCGGGACCCTGACGTTGTTCTGCGGACCTGCCATAGCGATCGTCAGCAGCAGCAGTGAGGCGATCATCAGAATCGCCGACAGGTGCCGCCACTTGTTAGGCCGTTTGGGCGCAACGCTTTCCAGCAGCTCCATGTTGGCGAACCTCAGGATGCGCTTCTGGCGGGCGAGCTGCATATAGACGTACAGCGCCGCCAATGCGGCCACCACCGCCAGGAAAAGGAAGAACCACGGATAGGCGAAATCGGTGAGCGACATCGGGCCCAGCAACGGAATTCTCATCGCAGATCCTGCTTCTCGCTCATGAACCCGTCAGCGCCCCGCGCCGCCGTGATGCGACGAAGCGCACGGTGTCGGCGATCCAGTCCCGGTCGGTTCGCAACGTCATCAGTGGTGCGCCGCAGCGGCGCAACGTTCGTGCCACTTCCTCGCGGTGGGCCGCCGCGGCCCTGGCGAAATCGTCGCGCAACTGTTCGTCGATGGTGAATTCGCGGGTCACGCCGGATTCGGTGTCCTGCAGGATCACGTCACCGACATCGGGAAGCTCAACATCTCGGGGGTCCAGAACCTCTATGCCGAGGACTTCGTGCCGGGCACCGATCGCGCGCAACGGTCGCATCCAGTTGATCGGTCCGAGGAAGTCGCTGATGATCACAGCCATTCCCCGCCGCCGCTCCGGGCGGCGCAGCGCGTCGATGGCGGCAGACAGGTCGCCGCGCACACCCAGCGGCGCCCGCGGCGCGGTGGCGATCGCACGTAGCAGTGTCTGCTCATGCTGGCGGCCGCCCCGGGCCGGGATCCGAATCACGTTCTCGCCGTTGGCGATCACCGCGCCGATCCGGTTGCCGCCACCACTGTTGAGGTAGGTGATCGCGGCGGCCGCGGCCACTGCCAGATCGCGCTTCTCGCAACCGGTGGTGCCGAAGTCGAGACTGGCCGACACGTCGACCACCAGCCAGGTCTCGAGTTCGCGATCGGCGATCATCTGCCGGACATGCGGCTGGGTGGTGCGGGCGGTCACCGACCAGTCCATCCGGCGGACGTCGTCACCGGGCTGGTACGTCCGGGACTCCCCGGGCTCAGAACCCGGGCCGGGGATCAGACCCTGGTGATTTCCCTGCAGCACACCGTCGAGCTTGCGCCGCACGGTGAGTTCCAGGGTGCGCAGGGCCGCCGAGAGTTTCGCGTCACCGATCTCCCCGCGTTGAAATGACGGCGGGTGAACGGTGTCAGAGTCGGTCACCGACTGTTGGCGCCGGCCACCGGCGCCCCGCCGGGTCCGGCAGGCCCGGCGGCAGGCGGAGCGCCCACCGGCGGCACCGGCTGGCCCTGCTGCGGAACCGCGTTCACCTGGGGCAGTCCGACGGTCTGCAGGATCCGGGCGATCACAGTCTCAGCCTTGACGTCATCGGCGAGCGCGTCATAGGTCAACACCAGCCGGTGCCGCAGCACGTCCGGGATGACGTCGACGACGTCCTGCGGGATCACGTAGTCGCGGCCGCGGACCAGCGCCAGCGCCCGGCTGGCGGCGATGATGCCCAGCGAGGCGCGGGGCGAGGCGCCGAAGGCGATCCAGGTCTTGACGTCGGGCATGCCGAACTGCTCGGGAACGCGGGTGGCGGTCACGACCCGGACCACGTAGTCGACCAGGGCGTGGTGAACGAAGACGTTGGCGGCGGCATCCTGCAGGCGGAGCAGGTCGCCGGTTTCGAGGATCTGCTTGGGCTCCGGTGGGGTGACGCCCATCCGGTAGATGATCTCGCGCTCCTCCTCCGGGGAGGGGTAGCCGACGTTGATCTTGAACAGGAACCGGTCCCGCTGGGCCTCCGGCAGCGGGTAGACACCTTCGTTCTCGATCGGGTTCTGTGTCGCCATCACCAGGAAGGGCTTGGGCAGCGGGTAGGTCTTGCCGCCGATGGAGATCTTGCGCTCGGCCATCACCTCGAGCAGAGCGGACTGGACCTTCGCCGGGGCGCGGTTGATCTCATCGGCGAGCAGGAAATTGCAGACCACCGGGCCCAGTTCGATGTCGAACTCCTCGCGGCCCTGGCGGTAGATCCGGGTGCCGATGATGTCGGTGGGGACCAGGTCGGGGGTGAACTGGATACGCGAGAACGTGCCCCCGACCACCTTGGCGAAGGTCTCCACGGCCAGCGTCTTCGCCACCCCGGGAACGCCCTCGAGCAGCACATGCCCCTTCGCCAGAAGGCCTACCAGAATCCGCTCGACCAGCTGGTCCTGGCCGACGATGATGCGCTTGACCTCGAAGATCGCCCGCTCGAGGAGGTTGACATCACCGGCCAGCCCATTACCGCCGGACGGCGGCGCGGCGTGGCTCGGTCCGGCGTTGCCACCTGGTGACGTCATCAAGTTCCTCCACAGCTGCTATTGGTTTGCGGGCACGGTGCCCGATGTGCGCGGGGCGCGTTGCCCGATGTGCGCGGAGCGCGGTGCCCGACGACAACTATTCCAGGCGTTTCTGAATCCGTCGACGTGGGTGTTCGCTGGCGCGTCCCCCGCGTTGGCTAGGTCTCGATGATCCGGGTCAGGTAGGGCGTCATACCCGCGGTGCGGACCGGACTGACGGTGACCTGCCCGGCGGCCGACGAGGCCTCCATCATCTGTCCGTTGCCCAGATAGATGGTGACGTGCTGGGTGCCCTGGGGCCCGTAGAAGATCAGATCGCCACGCTTGGCCTGCGACGGCGGGATGTGGCGGCCGGCGGTGTACTGGTCGCCGGAGTACTTCGGGATCTGGACGCCGACACCGGCGAACGCGTACCGGACGAAGCCAGAGCAGTCGTAGCCGACCTTGCCGGCATCCTGCTCGACCCCCTCGCTCGGTCCGTTCATCGCACCGCCACCCCAGGAGTACGGCACGCCGCGCTGCGACGCCCCGCGCTTGATCACGTACTCGATGGCTTGCGGGCCGCGCACACGCCCACCCGGCAGAGCGGACGGGCTACCGCCGATACCCAGGCCTGCGAGGAACTTGCGCCCGAGGTCCATCGTCGCCTGGGCGGCCTGCTGGGTGAACGCCAGCGAAGCCTGCGCGACCGCGACCGGATCACCCGGCGCACCCGCACTGATGACCTTGGGCAGGGTCGGGTCCCAACCCGGATCTGCGGCTGCAGTCGGCGACAGCCCCAGCGAAAGACCGGCGGCAACCACCAGTGCCACCGAAGCACGCAGCAACCGAGAAACGTTGCCGGACATGGCTACTCCATCACCATTCGATGTAACGCACGACAAATGGGGTCATGCCGCCGGTCCGCACCGGCGCGATCCGGACGGTCGCTCCGGTGTAGGGCGCTTCCAGCATCTGGTTGTTACCGAGGTAGAGCGCAACGTGCTGACTGCCGCCGGGACCGTAGAAGATGACGTCGCCGCGGCGCATCTGCGAGGACGGGATCTGCCGACCCATCTGGTACTGCGAACCCGAATAGTGCGGCAGCTTGATGCCGGCGCCGGCAAACGCGTAGAGCACCAGGCCCGAGCAGTCGAAGCCCATGGTTCCGGAACCCTCGTCGATGCCATAGCTGGGACCGGCCGCGGTGCCGCCGCCCCACGAATAGGGCACACCGATCTGGGACTGGCCCCGCTTGATGACGTACTCGATGGCCTGATTGCCGTACACCATCGGGATACCGCCGCCGTTGGTGATGCCGGTGTCGGTGGGCTTGATGATGCCGAGCTGCTGCAGGAACTGCTTACCGAGCTGCTGGGTCACCTGCATCGAGTTCTGGGCGATCTGCAGGATCGCATTGATGATCTGGACCGGGTCACCGGACAGGAAGGCGCTCGGGATCGCCGGCAGGGTCAGGTCCCATTCCGAGGCCTTGCCGTACGGAACCTTGACCGCGGCGGTCGGACCCGAGCCTGAAGCGGCCGGATCCCAGCGATCACCGGAGGACGGATCGGCGGGTTTGGCCGGCGGCACAGCCTGGCCGACTGCACCGATGCTGCCCGGGGGCATCGCGGCGGACACCGGGGCCGCCGGCGTGGACCAGGCCCGCGCGGCATCCAGCTTGCGTTGAGCCTCCTTGCGTTCGGCCGCCAGCTGATTGATCTCGACCTGCTGCTCCCGGAACTTCTGCTGGACGGTCTTGAGGGCTTCGACCGCCGAATCCTGGCTGCTCTTGGCATCCAGTACGGCCTGGTCGGCCTTCTCCTTGGCCAGTCGGGCAACGGCATCCTTGTTGACCACATCGGTGCGGGCCCGCTCAAGTCCGTTCATCACCTGCTGTGAGCTGTGCACCAGGGTCTGGCTTGCGCTGGCGGTGGAGATCATCTCGTCGGGGGTACGCGCCAGCACCAGCGCGGCCGACGGCCCGTTGATATAGGTGGAGGCCGCGAATGCGTCGAACTTGCGCTGCGCGTCGACGATGGCCGCACTGGCGTCCTTGACGGCCAGCCGGCTCGCGTCGACCTCCTGGGCTGCCGCCGTCGCCGCTTCGCGGGCGTCCTGCACCTCGACGATGGCCTTATTCACGCTCTCCTGCTGGATCTGCACCTGGGCGCTGATGTCCTGCAGCCTCTGGTTGGCGTCGGCGACCGCACCGACCAGTGCGGAGAGGCTGTTGGGGTTTTGTTCCGGCTCGGCCTGGGCCAGGCCCGGAACCGCCACCGTCATTGCAACACTGAGGGTCAGCGGGCCGACGGCCCGGCGTGCCCGTGCGGCCGTGCCGCCGAGGGAAGGGCTCATGCGAGGGCTCATACGTCTCTGACTCCTAAGCTTCACGTGCAGTCACTTCTGTAACTCAAGTCACATGAGCCACATCAATAACACTGGCGACAATTGCACCGTACGTCACGCTTGTCGCAGGCGAAACTCCGTGCAAAAATTACACGTTTGTCTTTCCGCAGGTGTGACCGAATAGTGATCTTATGGAATTGCCATAACTATCTATTTATGCAGGTCGGAATTTTTTTTGGTCGAACTGGGCCGTGCCGCCCAATTACGCAATACGCGCGTCGCGACGGACGCTGCGCCGACCGCGATAACGAGAAAGATGGTGAAACCCGTCCACGGAAAAATGGGGGTACTCAACTGATCAACGAAATTCTGCGCACCCTGCACGGGATTGGGCGCGAGCTTGGCCACATCCTGGCCGGCTTCCAGCAGCACCCGGTCATATTGGGTGCTGGAGGTCCCGGCCCATCCGGGGCTGAGCACGAGCACCGTGGAACCTGGATGATCCACTGCCACCTGGCTGGCGATATCGCGCAGCGGAGTGTCGATCGGCGGGCTCTTCTCCATCACGATCACCTTGAGATCGATTCCCCGATCCCGGGCGCCGGCGACCACTTTCTCCAGCCCGGCGACATCGGCGGCGGGAGCGGCGATTCCATCCTCGGCGATGTCGGCCTTGACCTTGCCCATGCACGTGTCCAGAGGGGTGGACACCTCCAGACCGACGGCGCTACAGACCTCCACGGGGATGTATGTCGGCGGATGCAGCATCGTCACGACTCCAGACCGTACCGCCGGAAACGCCAGGGGTTGGCAACACGCGCCGAGGGAGACCAGACTGTGTCCCGATGGCCCCTGACCAGGGGTGCGCCTCCTAGTAGGACAACCGTACTGCTAGTGTCCATCTTGCCCGCCAACCGAGGCCGTTGACGGGGACGACCCCAGAAAACAACGTAAGCCGGGAGTTGATGTGAGCAGCGTGAATCCGTCCTTGAACTCATTTGGAGCCCGCGACACCCTCAAGGTCGGGGACAACAGCTACGAGATCTACCGACTCGACGCGGTCCCGGGCACCGAGAAGCTGCCCTACAGCCTGAAGGTGCTGGCCGAGAACCTGCTGCGAACCGAGGACGGCGCCAACATCACCGCCGACCACATCCGCGCGATCGCTGACTGGGATCCCGCCGCCGAGCCGAGCATCGAGATCCAGTTCACCCCGGCCCGGGTGATCATGCAGGACTTCACCGGCGTGCCCTGCATCGTCGACCTGGCCACCATGCGCGAAGCCGTCACCGCCCTCGGCGGCGATCCCGAGAAGGTCAACCCGCTGGCACCGGCGGAACTGGTGATCGACCACTCGGTGATCCTGGACTTCTTCGGCAGCGCCGACGCATACGAGCGCAACGTCGCGCTGGAATATGAGCGCAACGGCGAGCGCTACCAATTCCTGCGCTGGGGACAGGGCGCCTTTGATGACTTCAAGGCCGTCCCGCCCGGCACCGGCATCGTCCACCAGGTCAACATCGAATACCTGGCGCGGGTGGTCTTCGAACGCGATGGGGTCGCCTACCCGGACACCTGCGTCGGCACCGACAGCCACACCACCATGGTCAACGGCCTCGGCGTACTGGGCTGGGGCGTCGGCGGTATCGAGGCCGAGGCCGCCATGCTGGGCCAGCCGGTCTCGATGCTCATCCCCCGCGTCGTCGGCTTCAAGCTGACCGGTGAGATCAAGCCCGGCGTCACCGCCACCGACGTCGTGCTCACGGTCACCGACATGCTGCGCAAGCACGGTGTGGTCGGCAAGTTCGTCGAGTTCTACGGAAAAGGTGTGGCCGAGGTGCCGCTGGCCAACCGGGCCACCCTGGGCAATATGAGCCCCGAATTCGGTTCCACCGCAGCGATGTTCCCCATTGACGAAGAGACCATCAAGTACCTCCGGCTGACCGGACGTAGTGACGAGCAACTCGCACTGGTCGAGGCCTACGCCAAGACGCAGGGCATGTGGCACGACCCCAATCACGAGCCAACGTTCTCCGAGTACCTCGAACTGGACCTGTCGACGGTGGTGCCCTCGATCGCCGGCCCGAAGCGGCCTCAGGATCGCATCGAGTTGAGCGACGCGAAGAACGCGTTCCGCAAGGACATCCACAACTACGTCGTGGAGAACCATCCGGCGCCGCAGACCAAACTCGACGAGACCGACGAGGAGTCCTTCCCGGCCAGTGACTCGGCGGCACTGTCCTTCGCCGACGACGGCGCGGTGGACGCGCGGCCGTCGGCGGCCAACGGATCCCACGGCCGTCCGAGCAAGCCGGTACAGGTGAAGTCAGCGGAGCGCGGCGAGTTCATCCTCGATCACGGCGCGGTTGTCGTAACCGGAATCACCTCGTGCACCAACACCTCCAACCCGTCGGTCATGCTCGGCGCCGCTCTGCTTGCCAAGAAGGCCGTCGAGAAAGGGGTGACCACCAACCCGTGGGTCAAGACCAACATGGCACCGGGTTCACAGGTGGTCACTGACTACTACGAGAAGGCCGGCCTCTGGCCGTACCTGGAGAAGCTGGGC
>NZ_JBPCSX010000184.1:0-4543 GCF_051006775.1 Mycobacterium sp. | reverse complement strand
GAGAAGGGTCGCGGCTCCGGATGGTTGGCTCAGATCCACAGCTACGACGTGGGTCTCGATGCCGTGCGCCTGTTCCAGTTCGGTCGCCAGTGACTGCAGCTTCGCTGCACTGCGTGCGGCGAGGACCAGATTGAACCCGTCGGCGGCGGCGCGGCGGGCGATCGCCTGGCCGATCCCGTCGCTGGCGCCGGTGATCACCGCCCACGGTCCGTATTTCTCGAGTGTGATCACCGGTGGACTCCCTTCGCTCATACCGGGTCGCCGGCGGGGTGTGCGGGTAGGAACGCGAGGACGAAGAAGGCTCCGGCGAGGCACACTGCCGCGGCGGTCAAGCAGCCGCCGTGCAGACCCGACATGAACGCGTCACTGACGTCATCGCGAAGCATCCCGGCTATCTGCGCGGGTGACTGGGCCGCGACCGCGATGCCCTGTGCCAGACCTTCGCTGGCCATGTCCTGGGCGGCGTGCGGGAGCGCCTGCAGGATTGTGCTGTCGGTCAACCGGTTGATGTAGAGCGTCGAGAAGATGCTGCCGATCACCGCAACGCCCAGCGTGCCGCCGATCTGACGGGTCGCGTCGTTGACCGCCGACCCCGCGCCGGCCTGTTCAGGTTTGACGACGCCCATCACCGAGTCGGTAGCCGGCGCTGTGGTCAATCCGAGGCCGCCGCCGAGCAACACCATTTGCAACGCCACCTCAAGGTAGGAGACGTCGACGCTGACGGTGGCCACCCAGGCGAATGCCGCGGTGAGCATCAGCAGCCCGACGAACACCACTGCCTTGGTGCCGATCCGAGTCACCGCGAGCGCATTGCCCAGCACCGATCCGATCGCGATGGACAGTGCCACCGGCAGTATCCGAACCCCGGTCTCCAGCGGCCCGTAGTTCTGCAGCAACTGGAAGAACTGCGTGATGAGGAAGATGAAGCCGAAGAGGGCGAAGAATGCGACGGTCACCGCGCCACTGGCCGCACTGAACCGCAGATTCACGAACAGGCTGACGTCGATCAGTGGGTCGTCCCGGCGCTGCTCCCACCACACGAAGGCAGCCAGCGACACCAGTGCCAGGGCGAAACCGGCGAGGGTCCGGGGCGCTGCCCAGCCGTACCCGGGGGCTTCGATGATCGTGTAGACCAGCGCTCCGAGCGTCACCACCGACAGCAGCAGGCCGCCACGGTCCAGTCGCGCGCCGGCCTCCGGCGTCGACGGCGGGATGAAGACCAGCGCGCCGAGCGCAGCGAGCAGCGCTATCGGAACCAGTGCCAGGAACAGGCTGCCCCACCAGAAGGACTCCAGCAGTGCCCCGCCCATGATCGGGCCGATCGCGACGCCCAGGCCGGTCACCGCACCCCATGCTCCGATGGCTGCGGCACGCTGCTTCGGGTCGCGGACGGTGTCGGTGATGATCGCCAGGGTGGTCGGATAGATCAGCGCCGCAGAGAGTCCCATCAGCAGGCGCATGCCGATCAGCGGTCCGGTCGAGGTGCACAGTGCGGCGCCGGTACTGGTGGCGGCCAACAGCCCGAGTCCGACGATCAGTGTTCCGCGGCGGCCGAACTTGTCGCCGATGGTGCCACCGGCCAGCACCAGTGCGGCGAAGGCGAGGTTGTATGCGTCCACGATCCACTGCAGCCCGCGGGTTGACGCGCCCAGTGCCGAGTTCAGTGTCGGCAGCGCAACGTTGACGATCGTGGTTTCCACGTTGATCGCCAGTGAGGCGACCAGTACGACAGCCAGAACCACAGCCGGTCGGAGACGCCGGGGTGATTCGATGAGCATCGGTGTCCGCCTTATGTTGACAGCAGGAACATCGGCAAGCATGACAGCACAAGTTAGCGCTGTCAACATCGTGTGTCAGTGAATCCCGTCTGCGATGACATCGAGTAGACGGTCGGTGATCAGATTCTTGCGGTGGGCGTCGGCTCCGGACAGCGGTCCGTCGATGTAGAGCACCGCCAGACCGTGCACGGCCGCCCACGCGGCCTCGTCGAGGCCGTCGCGTCGTCCGGGCGTGAGAACTCCGGTGGCGACCAGGTCATCGATACACCCGCGCAGGATCATGAACGGATGCCGTTCGGGCGACACGGCCGTATCGGTGTGGTGTATGCCGCCTGGGGCGAAGGCGGTGCGAAAAAGCCCCGGTTCGGCCAGGGCGAAATCAACGTAGGCCTGCCCGGTCGCCCGCATGCGAGCACGCGCGCGCCGGTCGCGGGGGCCGCGGGTCGGGACCGCGGCCATCGACTCGATCATCGCTTCGCCCAGCAGGGTCATCCCATGGATCTGGACCGCACTCAACAGGGCCTGCCGGTCGGCGTAATGCCGGTAGGCCGCCGAGTTGCTCACGCCGGCCGCACGCTGAACATCCCGCAGCACCACCGCATCCGGACCGCCGGCCCGCGCCAGGTCCACGGCATGTTCCAGCAGCGCCTGCCGGAGGTTGCCGTGGTGGTAGGACACCGTGGTCATGTTGACAAGTGTTACATCACTGGCGTGGTGCGCCAATCAGCGGCGCGGCCGGCTGGTGAAGGCGAGGACCAGTCCGGCGATGGCGATGATCGGCCCGAGCACCGACCACGTCGTGGTGTTGCTCATCGGACTGCCCTGGACCGCCCCGAACCCCTGCAGGGTGAACAGGATTCCGAACAGTGTCACCACAATCCCGATGACCAATGTTGTCGTACGCATGGCGCATTCCTTCCGGGCCCCGGCGGGCGGTCCCCACGCCGGAATCGTACTGCTCGGTGACTCCTCTACCCGGCCGCGTGTGCCGGGTGCCGTCAGGACGCCTCGCGGAGCGGCGGCGCGGTCTCGGCAACCGGCTCGGCGGCCCTGTTCGGCAGCGACAGCCGGATGATCTTCTTCCACGCTGAGGCGACCTGTTTCGGCAGCGGTCCGGATACGTAGGGCAGACCGTAACGCTCGAAGATCTCTTGCACCTGGGGTGCGATCTCCTGGTAGCGGTTGCTCGGCAGGTCCGGGTACAGGTGATGTTCGATCTGATACGACAGGTTGCCGGTCATGAAATGCATTGCCGCACTGCCGGAGATGTTGGCAGAACCCAGCATCTGACGCAGATAACACTGCCCGCGGGTCTCACCCTCGATGGAGGTTTTCTCGAAGGTCTGCACACCCTCGGGGAAGTGTCCGCACATGATGACCGAGTGGGTCCACAGGTTGCGGACCAGGTTCGCGGTCAGGTTGGCGGTCAGTGTGGTCACCGCAGAGGGACCCGACAGCAGCGGATGCAATACGTAGTCACGGGTCACGTGCCGGCGGATCTTGCCGAGCACCTTCTTACCGCGTTTGACGAAGTCGTCCTTCTCGACGCGGCCCTTGAGGAACTTGCCGATCTCGAGGTCGTAGAAGGCGATCCCGTACTGGAAGATGCAGGCGTTGATCGCATTGGACAGCGGCTGAACCAGATAGAAGGGCTTCCAGGCCTGGTTCTCATCGACGCGCATGATGCCGTAGCCCAGGTCGTTGTCCTTGCCGCGGACGTTGGTGTAGTTGTGGTGCAGTTGGTTGTGGGAGTGCTTCCACCCCTCCGACGGCGAGACGTTGTCCCACTCCCAGCTGGTGGAGTGGATCGTCGGGTCGCGCATCCAATCCCACTGGCCATGCATGACGTTGTGGCCGATCTCCATGTTCTCGATGATTTTCGAGATCGACAGCCCGACGGTGCCGACGACCCAGGCCGGCGGAAACAGCGAGAACAGCAGAATGGCGCGGCTGCCGAGTTCGAGCCGGCGCTGATTGGTGATGACGGTGCGGATGTAGGCGGCGTCGCGGTCACCGCGACTGTCGAGCACCTGCTCGCGGATGGCATCCAGTTCGGCGCCGAGGGTCTCGATGTCCTGCGGGCTCAGATGGTGGGCGGGGTTGGTCATGGTGGTAGCTCCTAGAGTTCGATATCGCAGTCGCCTGCGGCGGCTGAGATGCAGGTTTGGATGACGACGTTGTCAGCCGCGGTGGTCAGTGCGCCGTTGCGCAGATCGCGGACCGCGCCGCGGCGCAGCGGGGCGACGCAGCCGAAGCAGATGCCCATCCGGCAGCCCGACGGCATCAGCACACCGGCCGATTCGCCGGCGTCGAGCAGGCTCCGGTCGCCGGGTGCGTCGACGTCGACGCCCGTGGCGGTGAAAGAGATGGTGCCGCCGTCGCCGGTGGCGATGATATCGGCCCGGAACCGTTCGGTCCGTAACCGGTCGCCGATACCAGCTGCCGCCCAATGGTTTTCGATAGCCGTAAGCATCCCGGTGGGACCGCATGCCCAGGTTCGGCGTTGGTGGATGTCATCCACGAGGCCGGTGAGCCGCGATGGATCGACGCGACCGTCGGTGGTGGTGTGGATCTCCACCAGGCGGATGCGCCCTTGTTCGGCGAGCGTCCGGAGCTCCGCGCCGAAGATGACGTCCTCGGCCGACGGAGCGCTGTGCACCAGAACGATGTCGCGGACTTCTGCCGCCATATTGCGCAGCATCCCCATCACCGGGGTGATGCCGCTGCCGGCGGTGATGAACAGGATCTTGTCGGCGGTGCCGTCC
>NZ_JBPCSX010000183.1:0-11216 GCF_051006775.1 Mycobacterium sp. | reverse complement strand
CATGACGTCGCGTGAAAGTGCCCAGAGAAAGGGCCCGAGCATGAGGTTTCGCCGCAAGCCGTCGGACAACCTGCCGGCCCGCCCCGAGGATGCCGGCATGTCGGCAAAAGTGCTCTCCAACATCCTGGAGTCCAGCGCCCGACTGCAGGCCCCGGCGGTCAAGGCCTACGTGGCCCGGCTTCGCAAAGGTAACCCCGATGCCAGCCCCGCCCAGATCGTCGCCAAGCTGGAGAAGCACTACCTGGCCGCGGTGATGGCCAGCGGCGCAGCCGTCGGCTCGGCGGCCGCCTTCCCCGGCATCGGCACCCTGGCAGCGTTGTCGGCGGTGGCCGGCGAGACGGTGGTATTCCTCGAGGCGACCGCCGCCTTCGCGCTGGCCGTCGCCGAGGTCCACGGGATCCCGGTGGAGGATCGCGAGCGGCGCCGCAACCTGGTGCTCGGCGTCCTGGTCGGCGAGGAGGGTAAGGGCGCGGTCCGCGACCTGCTCGGTGCGAGCCGCACCAGTGGAGCCTGGCTCGCCGAGGCCGAATTGCTGCCGCTGCCGGTGATCTCTCAGCTGAACTCCAAGCTGACGACGTATTTCGTGAAGAAGTACACGATGAAGCGCGCCGCGATGGCGTTCGGCAAGATGCTGCCGGTCGGCATCGGCGCCGCGATCGGCGGCGGTGGCAACCGGATCATGGGCAAGAGGATCGTGGCGAACGCCCAGCAGGCCTTCGGCCCGGCGCCGGCGCGGTGGCCCGCCACCCTGCATCTGCTGCCGCCGGTCCGGGACGCGCAGTAACTGACCGCTCGTCTCCCAGCGTTCACCGCTCGGCTCAGGCATGGTCGGACCCGCTTCGGGAACCCGCGATAAGCGATAGCCTTAGGCGTCGTCACAGGGCACAGAAACGAGGCGAGCGACTCCGTGAGCAGTACGAGTTCACCCTTCGGCCAGAACGAATGGCTGGTCGAGGAGATGTACCGCAAATTCCGCGACGATCCCGCGTCGGTGGACCCGAGCTGGCACGACTTCCTGTTGGACTACAAACCCGAGACCACCGGTCCCGTCGGGAGCAGTGGCAACGGCCAGTCCACACCTGCCCCGGCCGCGCCCCCGGATCCGGTTCCCGCCGCCCCGCCCGTCACCGCCACTGCGGCGCCGGCTCCCGCGGAAGCTCCGGCCCCGGCGCCGGCCGCCACCCCGGTGCAGACCGGCGACGAAGCGCAGGTGCTGCGCGGCGCCGCGGCCGCGGTCGTCAAGAACATGAACGCCTCGCTGGCGATCCCGACCGCCACCAGCGTGCGCGCCATCCCGGCGACGCTGATGATCGACAACCGGATCGTCATCAACAACCACCTCAAGCGCACCCGCGGCGGCAAGATCTCCTTCACCCATCTGCTCGGCTACGCAATCGTGCAGGCTGTCAAGTCGTTCCCCAACATGAACCGGCACTTCGCCGAGATCGACGGCAAACCGAATGTGGTCAGTCCGGCGCACACCAATCTCGGTCTGGCCATCGACCTGCCCGGCAAGGACGGCAAGCGGTCACTGGTGGTCGCCGCCATCAAGGGCTGCGATGAACTGGCGTTCGCCGATTTCGTCGCCGCCTACGAGGACATCGTGCGCCGCGCCCGCGACGGCAAACTCACCGCTGAGGACTTCGCCGGCGTCACCATCTCTCTGACCAACCCCGGCACCATCGGCACCGTGCACTCGGTGCCGCGGCTCATGTCCGGCCAGGGAGCGATCGTCGGCGCCGGCGCCATGGAGTACCCCGCCGAGTTCCAGGGGGCCAGCGAGGAACGCATCGCCGATCTCGGCGTCGGCAAGCTGATCACCCTGACCTCGACCTACGACCACCGGATCATTCAGGGCGCGGAGTCCGGCGACTTCCTGCGCACCATCCACCAGTTGATGCTCTCCGACGACTTCTGGGACGAGATCTTCTTCGACCTCGGTATCCCGTATGAGCCGGTGCGGTGGCGCACCGACAACCCGGACTCCATCGTCGACAAGAACGCCCGGGTCATCGAACTGATCGCCGCCTACCGCAACCGCGGCCATCTGATGGCCGATATCGACCCGCTGCGACTGGACAAGAACCGCTTCCGGATGCACCCCGACCTCGACGTGCTGACACACGGCCTGACCCTGTGGGATCTGGACCGCGAGTTCAAAGTCGACGGGTTCGCCGGCAAGCAGCACAAGAAACTGCGGGACGTGCTCTCGGTGCTGCGCGACGCCTACTGCCGGCACATCGGTGTCGAGTACACCCACATCCTCGAGCCCGAGCAGCAGAAGTGGCTGCAGGAGCGCGTCGAGGTGCGCCACGACAAGCCACCGGTAGCGCAGCAGAAGTACATTCTGAGCAAGCTCAATGCCGCCGAGGCGTTCGAGACCTTCCTGCAGACCAAATACGTTGGGCAGAAGCGCTTCTCGCTGGAGGGCGCAGAGTCGGTGATCCCGATGATGGACGCGGTGATCGATCAGTGCGCCGAGCACAGTCTCGACGAGGTGGTCATCGGCATGCCGCACCGCGGCCGGCTCAACGTGCTGGCCAACATCGTCGGCAAGCCCTACTCGCAGATTTTCAGCGAGTTCGAGGGCAATCTGAACCCGACTCAGGCGCACGGCTCCGGCGACGTCAAGTACCACCTCGGCGCCAACGGCACCTACATCCAGATGTTCGGCGATAACGACATCTCCGTCTCACTGGTGGCCAACCCCTCCCACCTGGAGGCCGTCGACCCGGTTCTCGAAGGCCTGGTTCGGGCCAAGCAGGACCTGATCGACGGGGTCAGCGGCGGCGGGCCCATCGACACCGACCGCGAGTTCACCGTCGTGCCACTGATGCTGCACGGCGACGCGGCCTTCGCCGGCCAGGGCGTTGTGGCCGAGGTGCTCAACCTGGCGCTGCTCCAGGGCTACCGGACCGGCGGCACCATCCACATCGTCGTCAACAACCAGATCGGCTTCACCACCGCGCCGGAGTATTCCCGCTCGGCGGAATACTGCACCGACGTCGCGAAAATGGTTGGGGCGCCCATCTTTCACGTCAACGGTGACGACCCCGAGGCCTGTGTCTGGGTGGCGCGGCTGGCGGTGGACTTCCGGGAGAAGTTCAACAAGGACGTCATCATCGACATGCTCTGCTACCGCCGTCGGGGTCACAACGAGGGCGATGACCCGTCGATGACCAACCCGGCGATGTACGACGTGATCGACACCAAGCGCGGCGTTCGCAAGAGTTACACCGAGGCGCTGATCGGCCGCGGCGACATCTCGATCAAGGAGGCCGAGGACGCACTGCGCGACTACCAGGGCCAACTCGAGCAGGTGTTCAACGAGGTCCGCGAACTCGAGAAGCAGGTCATCGAGCCCAGCGAATCGGTGGAGACCGCGCAGATGATCCCGCGCGGCATGAGCACCGCCGTCGACAAGTCGCTGCTGGCCCGCATCGGCGACGCGCACCTGACCTTCCCGCCGGACTTCAGTCCGCACCCGCGGGTCAAGCCGGTGCTGGAGAAGCGCCGCGAGATGGCCTACGAAGGCAAGGTCGACTGGGCCTTCGCCGAGTTGCTCGCGCTGGGCACCTTCCTGGCGGAGGGAAAGCTGATCCGATTCTCCGGTCAGGACACCAAACGCGGCACCTTCACCCAGCGGCACGCCGTGGTCATCGACCCGGCGACCGGCGCCGAGTTCACCCCGCTGGAACTGCTGACCCGCAACCCGGACGGCACCCCCACCGGCGGCCGGTTCCTGGTGTACGACTCACCGCTGTCGGAGTACGCGGCGGTGGGCTTCGAGTACGGCTACTCGGTGGGCAACCCGGAGGCAATCGTCCTGTGGGAAGCCCAGTTCGGCGATTTCGTCAACGGTGCGCAGTCGATCATCGACGAGTTCATCAGCTCCGGTGAGGCCAAGTGGGGTCAGCTCTCCGATGTCGTGCTGCTGCTGCCGCACGGCCATGAGGGACAGGGCCCCGACCACACCTCCGGCCGGATCGAACGCTTCCTGCAGCTGTGGGCGGAGGGGTCGATGACGATCGCGTTGCCGTCCACCCCGGCGAATTACTTCCACCTGCTGCGCCGGCACGGACTCGACGGCGTGCACCGGCCACTGATCGTGTTCACCCCGAAGTCGATGCTGCGCAACAAGGCAGCCGTCAGCGATATCCGGGACTTCACCGAACAGAAGTTCCGCTCGATACTGGAGGAGCCGGCCTACACCGACGGCATCGGGGACCGCAGCAAGGTCACCCGGATCCTGCTCACCAGCGGCAAGATCTACTACGAGCTCGAGGCCCGCAAGGCCAAGGACGGCCGCGACGACATCGCGATCGTGCGCATCGAGCAGCTTGCGCCGCTGCCAAAGCGCCGGCTGGGCGCCACCCTCGATCAGTACCCGAACGCCCGGGAGTTCCGCTGGGTCCAGGAGGAGCCGGCCAACCAGGGTCCCTGGCCCACCTTCGGCCTGGAACTGCCGGAGATGCTGCCGGAGAAGCTGACCGGCATCAAGCGAATCTCGCGCCGCGCCATGTCGGCCCCGTCGTCAGGGTCGTCGAAGGTGCACGCGGTCGAGCAGCAGGAGATTCTCGACGAGGCGTTCTCCTAGGCCCGCGAGCGTGCGTGTCGGTACACCGACACGCCGTCTCCTCGCGCACTTGGCGCACGCTCGCCCGCGGTTGAGCCGTCAGCTTCCGAACAGCGGGAACGGCAGCCGGCCGTCGGCCAGGCTGCCGGCGATGTTGTCGACGGCCTTCGGGCACAGGAACGAGACCGCCGCGCCGGTGAACATGGTGCCGATCCCCAGCGGCTTGCCGATGCTGTCGGACACCTTGGCCGCGATGTCGGCGGTGTTCTGGCTGCGCTGCGCCAGCAGCGGGCACAGCGACTGACCGAGGCCCACCGCGTCGGCCGGGTTGAGATTGGTGATGCCCAAATCATCCAGCGTCGTCAGGAACTGGTCCACATTTCCGGTGGTGTCGGCATCAGCCGGGGTGGCGTGCGCCCCGGTGAACAGGCCGGCGGCAACCACCGCGACGGCGATACGACTGATCTTCATGATCAGCTCATCGTAGGGGCGTTGCCGGGCGTTACTGCCGGTGATCCCTCGCTGCTAGCCTGAGGGCAAATCGACACCCGTCAACAGGAGCGCACATGCAGGGATTCGCCGGCAAAGTGGCAGTGGTTACCGGAGCCGGATCCGGCATGGGCGCCGAACTCGCGGTTCAACTGGGGCGGCACGGGGCATCGGTGGCGATCAGCGACGTCGATACCGAGGGCCTGGCGGTCACCGAGGGCCGACTGAAGGCCATCGGTGCGCCGGTCAAGTCGGATCGCCTCGACGTCGCCGAGCGGGAGTCCTTCCTGCTCTACGCCGACGACGTGAAGAACCACTTCGGCAAGGTCAACCAGATCTACAACAACGCCGGCATCGCATACAGCGGCGATATCGAGGTCACCCAGTTCAAGGACATCGAGCGGGTCATGGACGTCGACTACTGGGGCGTGGTCAACGGCACCAAGGCATTCCTGCCGCACCTGATCGCCTCCGGCGACGGACATGTCATCAACACCTCGAGCATCTTCGGACTGTTCTCGGTGCCGGGCCAGGCGGCCTACAACTCGGCGAAGTTCGCGGTGCGCGGGTTCACCGAGGCCCTGCGGCAGGAAATGATCCTGGCCGGGCACCCGGTGAAAGTGACCAGCGTCCACCCGGGCGGTATCAAGACCGCGATCGCGCGCAACTCCACCGCCGCCGAAGGGCTGGACACCGCATCGATGGCCGAGTGGTTCGACACCAAGATGGCCCGCACCTCCTCGGAGCGCGCCGCCGAGATCATCCTCGACGGCGTCGCCAAGGGGAAGGCCAAGGTGCTCGTGGGCGCCGATGCCAAGATCCTCGACGTCTTCGTCAGGGTCACCGGTTCGGGCTATCAGCGCGTGCTGAGCACGCTGGCCAGCCGCTTCATGCCCAAGATGCAGTAAGGCGCAGCACCACAGCCAGGTCAGCGCCCCAGCGGGTTGGCAGTCAGCCACGCCTCGGCCACCGACCGTGGATCATCGCCGGCCTTGACCTGACGCAGCATGTCGATCAGCGATGCGGTGTCGAGAACTCCGGCCAGTTCGTTGATCGCCCGCAGCGCCATCTTGCCCAACTCGTTGCGCCGGTAGATGGCGACGACGTTCTCCGCGGGCACCAGCGTGGGCTTGCGATCCACCAGCACCACGACCCCGCCGGGTACGGCGGTATCGGCGGTGGAGGTCCAGGCCGCGGTCAGAGCACCTGTGCGCAGCGCCTCGAACATCGTTGTGGCATCGGGGAATTCGCGTGCGGCCGGCAGAGCGCAATCCCCGACCGCGGCCTGAGTCACCGCACCTGCGACTGCGCCGATGCGCAGCCCGGCACAGTTGCGGACCAGAGCGGTCAGATCATGGCCGCCCCAGCTCGTGGCTGTCGAACCGGTGACCGCAAGCGCCGGCTTATCTTCGGCGGCGACGGCGTAATCACCGGCGGCGAGGCCCTCCGGTAGCGCGCCGATCATCGCCCGGTAGACCTGCTCGGCCGATCGCGCCGCCGAACCCGGCGCGAAGCGCTGCAGCAGCCGTCCGGTGAAACCAGGTGCCACACCCACCGATCCGGTATCCAGGGCCGCCACCGGGTCGGCCATCGTCTGCACCCGAGCGTCGGTCCCGTAGTAGCGCAGCCCGGCCGCGTAGACATTGGCGAGTAGGGCGATCTGCGGATCTGCGGAAGCACCGACGATCAATGACGGGCCCGGCCCGGGATGACTGCAGCCGACGGCCGATACGGTGACCAGTATCAGCAGTAGACGGCGGAGAGTGGTCACTCCCCCGGTCACTCCCGCGAGGCTGCCGCCACCGCGGCCGCGACCGCCGGACCGACGCGGGGGTCCAGCGGGCTGGGGACGATATGGTCTGCGGCCAGGTCGTCGCCGACGACGGAGAAGATCGCCTCGGCCGCAGCGACTTTCATCTTCTCGGTGATGCGGCGTGCGCCGGCGTCGAGCGCGCCACGGAAAACTCCGGGGAAGGCGAGCACATTGTTGATCTGGTTCGGAAAGTCGCTGCGGCCGGTGGCGACGATCGCCGCGTAACGCTTGGCGATCTCCGGGTGGATCTCCGGGTCAGGGTTCGAGCACGCGAAAACCACGCCGCCCGGGGCCATCCGCGCGATCAGTTCCTCGGGCACCTTGCCCGCCGAGACCCCGAGGAACACGTCAGCACCCTCGAGGGCCTCCGCCTGACCGCCGGTGCGACCCTCCGGATTGGTCCGGCTCGCCAATTCTGCCTTGACCGAGTTGAGGTCATCCCGGCCGCTGTGCACGATTCCCTTGGAATCCAGCAGGGTGATATCCGAGAGTCCCGCGGTGAGCAGGATGTTGGCACACGCGACTCCGGCCGCGCCGGCCCCGGAGATCACCATCTTCAGCGAACTCATCTCGCGACCGAGCACCGCGGTCGCGCCCAGCAGTGCCGCGAGCACCACGATCGCAGTGCCGTGCTGATCGTCGTGCATGACCGGGCAGTCCAGCGCCTCGACGACGCGCTGCTCGATCTCGAAACACCGGGGGGCAGAGATGTCCTCGAGGTTGACCGCGCCGAAGCTCGGGCGCATCTTGACCAGGATGTCGACGATCTCGTCGGGATCCTGGGTGTTCAGCACGATCGGGATCGAGTTCAGACCGCCGAACGTCTTGAAGAGGGCGGCTTTGCCCTCCATGACCGGCAAGGAGGCCGCCGCGCCGATGTCACCCAGCCCCAGCACCGCGCTGCCGTCACTGACCACGGCCACCAGGCGATGAGCCCAGGTGTAGCGGGCTGCCAGCGCGGGGTCGGCGTCGATGGCGCGGCACACCTTTGCCACTCCGGGGGTGTAGGCGATCGACAGCGCCCGCTGGGTATCCAGCGGCGCCTTCAGGTCAATCGACAGCTTGCCGCCCTCATGGGCTGCGAAGATCTCCTCGTCGTCGATGACGAGATGGGGGGCGGGCACCGTTTCAGACACGGCGCCAATGTACTCGACGACGCGCGTAGCATTCGGCGAACAGCGACCGAGGAGGTCAGATGGCATCGTTCAGACCGCGGCCCCAGGCACTGCTCGGAGCCGGCCGGCTGCGGTCGGAAATCGAGATCGCCCCGCGAATTCCACTCCCGGTCTCAGAGGCCACGGTCGACTGCGCGGTGTACTCCGAGGGAATCCGGCTCCCCGGGAAGTACACCTATGCAGCCGCGCTGGAGAAGGTCCACGAAATCGAAGCGGTCGGACAGGCAGCCTTCGTCTGGATCGGACTGCACGAACCCGACGAGCATCAGATGAAGTCGGTGGCGCAGGTCTACGACCTGCACCCGCTGGCCGTCGAGGATGCCGTCCACGCCCACCAGCGACCCAAGGTGGAGCGCTATGACGACACCCTGTTCCTAGTGCTCAAGACGGTCAACTACGTACCGCACGAGTCGGTGGAACTGGCTCGCGAGATCGTTGAGACCGGCGAGATCATGGTGTTCGTCGGTCGCGATTTCGTCGTCACCGTGCGCCACGGCGACCACACCGGGCTGGCCGGGGTCCGCCACGACCTCGAGTCCGATCAGGCGCAACTGGCGCTGGGGCCGTATGCGGTGATGCACGCGATCGCCGACCACATCGTCGACTCCTACCGCTGGGTCACCGAATTGATGGATGCCGACATCGACGCGATCGAGGAGGCGACGTTCTCCCCGAACACCAAGACCGACATCGAACCGATCTATCTGCTCAAACGTGAGGTCGTCGAATTGCGCAGGGCGGTCTGGCCGCTCACCGAAGCCCTGGCCCGCATGCAGACCGATTACCGGGATCTGCTGCCCACGGAGATCCGGCGCTATATGCGCGATGTCGCCGACCATCAGACCCTGGCCGCCGACCTGATCGCCAGTTACGACGAGATGCTGACCTCGTTGGTGCACGCCACGCTCGCCAGGGTGGAATTGCAGCAGAATCTCGACACCCGCAAGATCTCGGCGTGGGTGGCAATCGCCGCGGTGCCGACCATGATCGCCGGTATCTACGGGATGAATTTCGAGAACATGCCGGAGTTGGCGTGGCAGTGGGGTTATCCCGCGGTGCTGGGACTGATGGCGTCGGTCTGCGGTTTCCTCTACTTCACCTTCCGCAAGAACCACTGGCTCTAGCTCAGACTCAGGCGGACGACGCCCTGCGCAGCGGATCCAGTACATCCACGCCGTCGTCGGCCCAGGCCGCTCGCATCGCGTCGGCACCCTTGAGCCGCACCCAGGCCGCCTCCGTCTGGGTGATCGGCACCGCCGAGAGGAACCGCACCGGAGCGCGCGGGGGCTCCACGTCAAGATCGGGGATGCCCGACGGCCCCAGCAGCACCGCGGTGAACGGCGCCCCCTCCCACAGCGGGGTGGAAAGATCCACCAGCAGATCCTCGGTGAGCACGACACCGTCCACCGCGGGCGTGGCGGCGATCACCGCCAGGCTACGGGCCAGACCGGGCGTCGGCACACCGGAGCGCAACGTCATCACCACCTCTGCGCGCGGGCCCCGGACCGGATCAATCACACCGGCCGACGCCTCGGTCATCGGATGGCGTGAACAGCCAAGCGACACATAGGAATAGCTGCCGTCGTCGAGGAAGCGCAGGACATCCATCCGCTCAACGCCGAGGAAGGTGACACTGGCGATATCGGGTTCGGAATCGGCGAAGTGCGCACGAAGGTGCGCTCCGGCGGCGTGCAGCGAATCGCTCACGCGCTGAGATTCACTCCGCTCGCCGCGTCGAAGAGGTGCACCTTGGCCGGGTCGATCGCGAGTTCAAGCCGCTGGCCGATGGCCGCCGTCGACTCGGCGGAGATCCGCGCCACGAAATTCGTGCCGCCGGCGCCGGGCACCGAGAAGTAGGCGTACTTGTCTGAGCCCAGCGACTCGACCAGGTTGACGTCCACGCCGAAGGTGACGGCCGTGGCCCGCTCGAAGCCATCCAGCAGCGCGGCGTCGGCGAAGCTCTCCGGACGCAGGCCCGCGACGAGGTTGGAACCGCTCACCGCGGCGGCAAGCGGGATGTCGCCGAACGGCAGCCGGATTCCGGTGGCCGTTGCGGTGGCCGGGAAGAAGTTCATCGCCGGCGAGCCGATGAAGCCGGCCACGAACAGGTTCGCCGGATGGTTGTACAACTCATCGGGGGTGCCGATCTGCTGGGCAACCCCGTCGTTGAGAACCACCACCCGGTCACCGAGTGTCATCGCCTCGGTCTGATCGTGGGTGACGTAGACGGTGGTGGTGCCCAGACGCTTCTGCAGGCGGGCGATCTCGCCGCGCATCTGCACCCGTAGCTTGGCATCGAGGTTGCTCAGCGGCTCATCCATCAGGAACGCCTTGGGCTTGCGCACGATCGCACGACCCATGGCGACCCGCTGACGCTGGCCGCCGGACAACTGCGCGGGCTTGCGATCCAAAAGCTCGGTGAGGTCCAGGATTCGGGCGGTCTCGGCGACCTTGGCGTCGATCTCGGCCTTGCCCATCTTGGCCAGGGTCAGCGGGAAGGCGATGTTCTGCCGCACCGTCATGTGGGGGTAGAGCGCGTAGGACTGGAACACCATCGCGACGTCGCGGTCCCGCGGTGCCTTCTCGTTGACCCGTGTACCCCCGATGCGCAATTCACCGGAGCTGATCTCGTCCAGGCCGGCGATCATGTTCAGCGTGGTCGACTTCCCGCAGCCGGACGGCCCGACCAGGATGAGGAATTCGCCGTCACCGATGGTCAGGCTCAGGTCCTTCACCGGGGTTGCCCCGCTCGGGTACTGCTTGCTCACATGCTCCAGGACGATCTCGGCCATATCAGACCCGCTAACCCTTCACCGCGCCGGAGGTGAGCCCGGCGACAATCCGACGTTGGAAGATCAGAACGAAGATGATGATCGGAATGGTGATCACCATCGCGCCGGCCGCGATCGAACCGGTGGGCTCCTCGAATTGCGAACTGCCGGTGAAGTTCGCGATCGCCACCGGCGCGGTGATCGCCGCCTTCGTGGCGGTCAGCGACAGCGCCAGCAGCAGGTCGTTCCAGGCGAAGATGAACACCAGGATCGCCGCGGTCACGATGCTGGGAGCCGCCAGGGGTGCGATCACCCGGCGGAAGGCCTGCGCCGGCGTGGCGCCGTCGATCTTGGCGGCCTTCTCCAGATCCCACGGGATCTCTCGGAAGAAC
>NZ_JBPCSX010000182.1:0-7200 GCF_051006775.1 Mycobacterium sp. | reverse complement strand
AACCACCGGCCGTCGTAGAGCGTGCCGATGATGGCGATGTCGCCGAGTCGTGCCGGGTCCACCGCGTAGGGGTCGTCAGCGAGCACGGTGAAGGTGGCAGTCTTGCCGGGGGTGATGCTGCCCAGTTCGCCTTCCATCCGCCAGGAGTAGGCGGCGTCGATGGTGATCGCGCGTAGGGCGTCATCGACACTGATGCACTGCTCCGGGCCGGCGATCCGGCCGCTAGGAGTGCGTCGGTTGACCGCGAAGGAAGCCAGTGCCAGCGGGGCCGCCGGTCCCATCGGCAGGTCCGAATGCAGCGACAGAGAGATGCCGCGTTGCACCACCGAGGCGGCCCGGACCATGGTGTCGGCGCGCTCCGGCCCCAACCCGTGCGCGGTGTATTTGTCGGCAAACCCCACCGGGTAGTACGGGTTGGCCGACACCAGACAACCCAGTCGGGCGATGCGGTCGATCTGCTCCTCGGTGGAGTTGGCGAAGTGGACGACGACCGTGCGGTGGTCAGTGCGCGGGTGGGCGGCCATGCACTCCTCGATGGTGTCGAGCACCAGATCCAACCCGGCGTCACCGTTGACGTGGATGTGCAACTGCCAGTCGGCATTCCAGTACACAGTGGCGAAGGCTCGGAAGGTCTCCGGCTGCATCATCCACTCGCCGTGATGACACAGGTCAGGGTGTCCGTCGTCATCGAGATACGGGTCACGCATCTGCATGAGCTGGCTGATGATCGCCCCGTCGGCGAACAGCTTGACCTGCTTGGGTAGCAACCGCACCTTGCCCGACGACGCCCTGGCGACCTGCGCTTCGGCGTCGGCCACCGCGTCGACCGGATCCATCCCGGCATCCGCCTGGCTGCGCGCGTCCACGAGAAACGTTGACAGGAAGGGGGTTTCATTACCACCGAGGATCTCCTGGTAGAGATCCCACGGTTCAACCGCCCACATGATTCCGGGTTCGTTGATGGCGGTGACACCGTTGGCATGCAGATAATCGACCATCTGATGCAGACCTGCGGCGATCCGCTCCGGTGACATCAGCAACGGCGACAATGCGGGCAGGATCAGGTTCATACCCGTCTCCCACCAGTGTCCGGCGTCGAAGTCCATCATCTCCGAGGCCGCCCCATGCCCGGCCATCTGATCAGCGGTCAGCCCGAGTGCGTCGATTGCGGCGGTGTTGAGGAAGAACTCATGACAGGACCGCTGCCACACCACGATCGGCCGGGTGGTGCTGATCGCGTCCAACCCAGCCCGGTCCAGCGGTCCGTGCCACAGCTTGTGGTACCCCCAGGAGCACAGCCACTCACCGGGATCGGTTAGCCCCTGATCGGCCTCGGTGAGCCGCTGCCGGTACTCCTCGGCGGAGTGCGCGGCCAGAAACGTCTTGCGCGGCAGGACCCAGTTCTCGACCGCGATCACCTCCGTCATCAACGTCGTCGCACCCAACAGCGGGTGCAGATGCTGATCGATCAGACCGGGCAACAGCACTGCATCAGCGAAGGTCTCGTCGACCTCGCCGGTCTCGCGCAGATCCTCGAAGGAACCCACCGCGGTGACCCGGCCACCCGACACCGCCACCGCGGTCCCCTCCGGGCGAGCGGAGTCAAATGTGATGACGCGGCGGGCACGGTAAACGACCGTCGAGTTGGACAAAGCTCCTCCACTCTAATTGCGCGCACAGCTGGCATGGGTGCCCTGAATCATCCTGCCCCTGGCGCGCTGAAGCCGTCTTCGCAATCGGTGTTCCGGGGCTCCCCGAGCGAGCTGCTGGCAGACTAGCTTGATGCGAAATCTTTTGCGCTACCCGGCCATCACCATTCTTGCGGCCATCCCCATGACTGCCGCGTCGCTGTTCGGCACCGGGATCGGTTGGGCAGAGCCGCTGAATTGCGTCAACGGACAAGTCTGGGATCCGATTACCAACACCTGCCAGACGCCGCAGCCGGCGCAAGACTGTGCGCCCGGCGAGTATTGGAACCCGCTGTCCAATGTGTGCCGGCCGCTGGGTCAGCTCTAGGCCCCCTTCGCGGACTGGGCGGCAGGACTTGGCGGTCTCGGAGTTCCGGTCGGTCTAGCGTGGGCGGAGTGAGTGGTGATGACGAGAGCCAGGGGTCGGATCACTGGGTCGACGGCCCGTTTCGGGGTAGCGAGATCGTTGAGACGGGCCGGAGGGATGTCGAGGCTGGCGCCTACGCCGTGGACGATCCCGTTGTGGTGGGGCCGGGGTTGCCGCCCGAGGACGGTTCCTGCGGTCAGTTCGCTGTGCAGTTTCATGTCACGACGACGATGGTGGTCGGACTCAAGCGCATCGCTGATGCGCGTGGGGTGAGCGTGCCCGAACTATGCCGGCAGGTCGTCGGTGTGTTCGTGGCGCAGCAGGAGGGCGAGTTGGGGGCACTGCTCGCCGCCGAGGCGGAGGTCACCAATTATCGGCCCAGTTTGGGCCAGTCATGAGCCCACGTCAGCGGGGCCTAACCTTCTGACGTCGTCGACGGTATCCCAGGGTCCATGTGAGTCCGAGGGAATGCGGCTCCAACACCTCACACGGTCACGCGATGCGTTCAATCGTGCCGAGTTCAACCGCCAGCTTGTCCCGGGCGATTTCGGCGTCATACCTGGCCTTCAACCACGTCAGCGTCGCGGTCGCCTCAGCGCGGCCTTTCACTCCGCCGGAATCAGCCGACCGGTACCGGGGCAGCCAGTGCGTCGTGCATCGCGATCGCGCCCTCCTTGAGGGCGCCGCGTTGCACATCGTCCAGTGTTGCCAGCAGTCCGGCCATCCGGGTATTGGTGTCGGCTTCGGCCGCGGCACGGCGGGCATCCAATTCGGCCGTCATCTCGGGCCGGTCGGCGTCACCGAAGCCGTGCAGGGCGAAGTTCGCGCCGCCATGGTCGGTCGCGCACGCCTCCGCGGGGGTGAGGCCGGCGTCCTTGACCGCGTCGGTGTGCACCCCGCCGCGCAGTTCGCGCAGCAGAATCGCGTTGCGGTAGGCGTCTGCGACGGGGTCGCCGGTGAGGCCGCGGTCGCGGTAGCCGTCGAAGATCGGCCACTGCCCCGTCGGCGCCGTCGCGGTCAGGGCTGCGGCGGCGTCATTGAAGGCGCGCAGCGTCGTGACCGGAACGCCGCCGAAGGTCCGGCGCGCGTAGGCATCGGCCGCCTCGAGATGCGCCGCGGCACCAACCTCGGCGCTGCCTACCGCGCGACCCTTCCCGTACAGCTCGGCGATCGCGCCCCGGCGGAAGAAAAAGAAGACGTCGTCGACCTCCTCGGCGGGTACGTCTCCGAGGACACCACCTCGACCAAGCGCGTAGAAGCTCAGGACATCGAGGCCAATCGCCGTGCCGCGCTCGATCGTGCCGGCGTCAAAGTAGTACGTCGCGCCGACCGCACCCAAGGGTTCGGCGATGGACTGGGCCAGTTCCGCTGCGTTCATAACCGGCACTATAGGGAGTCTCCCGAGGGACGCAGGCCATACCCTGGTGGGGAGGGGGCAGCATGACGCCGATCAGTGCGCGGGTGCCGACGGCGACGGCGTTGAGCGTCGCTCTCGTGCTGTGTTGCGGAATCCTCACCGGTTGCGGCCAGTGGGGCGGCGCGGGGTCGGGAGTCTCAACCTCAGCGCCTCAGGCCGATACGGCGAATGATCTTCACGCCCTTGATGAGTCGATGCTCATCGGCGAAGGCTCGGTCCCGCCGCTGGGTGGCACCAGCTGGGGCACCATGGTCGCGGTGCCGCGCGGCCACGAGCCTGAGGTGTCACCGGCCGGCTGCGAGCTGTTCCTGTCGCAAGGCGCCGCCGTTCAGAAGGGCTTGGCGATGCGCTCGTCGAAGAACGCCTCGATCGGCGTCACACTGACCCTGCCCGTGGGACGGGCGGATCTGCCGACACTGGCCGAGCGGTGCCGGACGTTTACCTACACCGCCCCCGGCGCGAAGTCGCAGGTGGTTCTCGGGCCATTCGCCGCCGAGGGCCTGCCTACCGGAACGATCAGCACGATCATGCACTGCCGGACGGTCAGGATCGACCAGACCTTGGAGTGGGACATCGCGGCGATCCTCGGGTTTCACCGCGGCGTGCTGGTCACCGCGCAGTACACCGCCGGACCGCAGGGCGGAGCGTTCGACCCCGAGTTCGCGAGCAGGCTCGGTGAGGTTTATCTGGCGCAAACCGCCAAATTGGGCTGAGCGGACCGGCCTCGAGCCGAGAGCCGTTGCCGCTGGTAGCGAGTGCGCCCGAAGGGATTCGAACCCCTAACCTTCTGATCCGTAGTCAGATGCTCTATCCGTTGAGCTACGGGCGCCTTCATTCAATTGTGCGTGGCTGAGGAATCAGCCGCGGCGGAGGCGAGAGGATTTGAACCTCCGGTCCCCTTTAAGGGGGACAAATCATAAGCAGTGAGTCCCATTCGGCCGCTCTGGCACGCCTCCTGAACCGTCGATGAGCGTACACAGGCCGGATGGCCGATGGCAAAGCAAGTCCTGAGCTGGTCCGGACCCCACCTAGACTCTCTTGCGTGACCGCCCGCCTACGCCCTGAGATGGCCGACCTTCCGGCCTACACCCCCGGCCGGACCGTGCCGGGCGCCATCAAGCTGGCCAGCAACGAGACCGTCCACGGTCCGCTGCCCAGCGTGCGGGAGGCGATCCTGGCGGCTACCGACACCCTCAATCGCTACCCCGACAACGGCCAGCTCGCGCTCAAGGAGCAGCTCTCCGAGCATCTCGGCGCAGACGGGGACTTCGGACCGGAACGGATCGCCGTCGGCTGCGGTTCGGTGAGCCTGTGTCAGCAGCTGGTCCAGATCACCTGCGGTGTCGGCGACGAGGTGGTCTTCGGCTGGCGCAGTTTCGAGGTCTATCCACTGCAGGTTCGGGTTGCCGGCGCCACCCCGGTCCAGGTTCCGCTGCGCGATGAGACCTTCGACCTCGACGCGATGCTCGCGGCCGTGACCGACCGGACGCGCCTGATCTTCGTCTGCAACCCGAACAATCCCACCTCCACGGTGGTGGATCCCGACGACCTGACCCGGTTCGTCGCGTCGGTGCCGTCGGACATCCTCATCGTCATCGACGAGGCTTATGTCGAGTACATCCGCGATGGGTTGGTTCCCGACAGCCTCGGGCTTGCCGACCACTACAGCAATGTCGTTGTGATCCGGACGTTTTCGAAGGCGTACGGCCTGGCCGGCGTGCGAGTGGGCTACGCGGTCGGTGATCCCGAGGTGATCACCGCACTGGGCAAGGTCTATGTCCCGTTCACCGCCAGCACCCTGGCTCAGGCCGCCGCCATCGCCTCGTTGAAGGCAGCCGACGAACTGCTGGAACGCACCGACGCGGTGGTGGCCGAACGCCGCCGGGTCAGCGCCGAACTGGCCGAGCTGGGCTACACCTTCCCGCCGTCGCAGGCCAACTTCATCTGGCTGCCACTGGGCACCCACACGGCGCGGTTCGCCCACCTGGCGGCCGAGGCCAAGGTCCTGGTCCGGCCTTACGGCGAGGACGGCGCCCGGGTCACCATCGGGGCGCCGGCCGAGAACGACGCGTTTTTGCGCTTCGCGCGACAGTGGGCCGAGACCGAGGAATAGGTCGACGCCGAGGCCGGCCAGCCTCCGTCGTAACCTGAGACCCATGAGCAGGACACATGAATCCCGTGAGTACGAATCCCTCACCGTCGAGGTCACCGGCCACGTCGCCCAGGTCACCCTCATCGGCCCCGGCAAAGGCAACACGATGGGCCCCGCGTTCTGGAAAGAACTTCCGGTGGTGTTCCGGGAACTCGACGCCCGCCCGGAGATTCGCGCCATCGTCCTGACCGGTTCGGGTAAGCACTTCTCCTTCGGTCTGGACCTGGTAGCCATGGGAGGCGGGCTGCCCGGTGCCGGTGGCGGCGAGGCCTCCGCCCGGGCCCGCACCAACTTCCACACCATGCTCAAGGATCTGCAGGACTCGATCACCGCGGTCGCCGACTGCCGCACGCCGACGATCGCCGCGGTGAGCGGCTGGTGCATCGGCGGCGGCGTCGATCTGATCAGCGCCGTCGACATCCGTTACGCCAGCGCCGAGGCGAAGTTCTCGGTTCGCGAGGTGAAACTGGCGATCGTTGCCGACGTCGGCAGCCTGGCCCGGCTGCCCTACATCATCTCCGACGGCCATCTGCGCGAACTGGCACTGACCGGCAAGGACATCGACGCCGCACGCGCCGAGAAGATCGGCTTGGTCAATGAGGTGCTGCCGGATCAGGACGCCTGCCTGGCCGCCGCACATGCGACCGCGGCCGAGATCGCGGCCAACTCTCCACTGGCCGTGCGGGGGACCAAGGACGTCCTCGATGAGGCGCGTACCGACGCGGTCGCCAAGAGCCTGCGCTACGTTGCGGCGTGGAACTCCGCGTTCCTGCCGTCGAAGGATCTCAAGGAAGCCGTCTCCGCGATGTTCGAGAAGCGGCCGGGGAACTTCACCGGCGAGTGACGTCGGCCACCAGCACGAACCCCAGGAGACGCCCGAATGGTCGCCATTGGTTCCATCAGCGGTAACTGGACGCCCGGACGGGGAATCGTCACGGAGTGGAGGGCCTCGCCGGCCACCCGTGAACTCGCGGCGGCAGCACCCATCGATCCTCTGCCGCCCACATTTCAGCAGCGACAGCATCTCTGGTCGGCGCACAACGCGCGGAAGCTTCGGCGTGAATCGGCGCGGCTGATCCTGACGTCCTGGAACGTCCTCGGCTGGTGTGATGTCGCGGCCATGACCGAGGCGATCAATGCCCACGTGCGCCGTCACGACACCTACCACAGCGCCTTCGACGTCACTGACGCCGGCGATGTCATCCGGCGCACCATCGACCGTCCCGAACTCATCGACTTCGTGCCTGCGGTGCTGGGTTTGATGGAACAGGAGGAGATCCGCGACCACGCATTGACGGCGACCCCGGACACCTTGGAATGGGACTGCTTCACCTTCGGCGTCATCCAGAAGGAGAACTACTTCACCGTCTACTCAGACGTCGACCACCTCCACACCGACGGGACGTCATCGCTGGTGATCTACCGCGACATCACGCGGGACTACCAGGCACTGACCGTCGGAAGCGGCGGAGAAGAACCAGAACCGCCCGCCTATCGGGACTTCACCGAGCAACAACACGACGAGATCGACACCTTGACCCGCGACTCGCGACCGGTCAGGGACTGGGTCGACTTC
>NZ_JBPCSX010000181.1:0-2717 GCF_051006775.1 Mycobacterium sp. | reverse complement strand
AGTCGCGCTGATTGGAATCGGCGCTTAATTGGTTGCAATGACGCTTACGGTGGTCTCTTGCCTGCACCGGCACGCTTCCCTTGATTCGATGCGCGAAGTCGAAACCGTTCAGCCCCTCGCACCACCGGCCGAAGAATCTCGGCCGATAAACCAATGGTACGGGCTACAACCGACAAACCCCACTGGTTAATCCCCGCACCACTCCGCGCCCCTATCCCCCGCCGACTCTGCGGATTTCCACGCTCTGGCGGCGTGTCGCGCAGAAATCGGCAAAGTCGCAGGCTGGGGAGTCCTCGAACCCCCGAAAACCAGCTCAGCGCGGCCCGGAATGTCCCACACATCGGCGCCGACGGGAACGGATTGGCGACGATCGCATGGCTGCCTAGATGACGTACGCGAGGTTCTCGACGATCCTCGTCGCCACCTCGACGTCACCGCTGTAATCGATACCCTTGGAGCGGTCGGCCAGCATCGGGCGGCCGCCGGCCAGCCGGGTGAACTGAAGTCCGTCGATCCCGATCATCGCGGTTGGATCAGCGTCACCGAAATCCTCGACCAGTGCGGCGCGGCCGTCGACGGCCACCCGGATGAACCGGGACAGCGGCCCGGTCAACGCGATCAGCACCCGCGAACCCTCCGGCGCCTGCCCCTTCTTACCGACCACGAAGGCCATGCTCGCCGCCATCTCGTCGAGCGCCAGCCGGCTGTCGGGTCCGGTCATGCTCGCTTCATCGGCCGGCAACCCGACCGCCTGGCGGATGTCGTGCTCGTGCATCCAGCAGTCGAACACCCGGACCCGCATGAAGCGCCCGTGGCTGTCCGGCCCGGCCGGGGTGAAGCCCACCGCGTTCCAGTCCGCATCGGACATCGCGGTCAACTCCGCCTTGCGGCGGGCGGTGGCGTCACGGAATATCGCCAGCATCTGCGCCGGCGTCCGGGTGCGCAGCTGCTCCACCCAACGCTCGTTTACCGCGCCGATCTCGTTGCGAACGTGCTCGCGTGCGGTGACGTCGCCCTCGGGCTCCGGATTGGCCTCCCCGGCCAGCATCAGCTCGGTCCCGGCAATATGGGCGACGATGTCGTGCACGGTCCAGCCGGGCAGCGGGCTCGGAGTCTGCCACTGCTCGTCGGTCAGGCCGGCCAGCAGATCGGCTATCCCGTCCCAGGAGGCGAACAACCCCTCCAGGACCTCGTTCTTGTCGAGCACGGTGCGAGGACGTTCAGCGTTGGACACGAGGCGAATGCTAGTGGACGGCGGCGGTGGAAATCAGCGCGATCGCCGCCAGTGCCGCCACCATGCCCAGCGCCTGCCAGCGGGTCACCCGCTCGCGCAACACCACGATCGCCAGTAGCACCGTCGCCGCCGGATACAACGACATCAGCACGCTGCTCAGCGACAGCATCGAGACTTGCAGCGCCCACAGCATTGTCACGTTGGCCCCGACGTCGAGCACCGCGGCCAGAACCGCCAGCTGCAGCGGAACACCCTGCGGCGGCCGTAGATTGCCGGTCAGCGCGGCGGCCACCACTACGAACACGGTGGCGGCGACCCTGCCGAAGAATAGCGGCCACAGCCGCGCATCGACCGGCGCCTGCGCGACGAACACGAAGTTCAACCCGAAGGCCAGGCCCGCGCCGACCGTCAACCACGCAACACGCCGGGTGAACCGGTGCGGGCGCACGTCCTCGTCGGTGGCCTCACGGCTGACCAGCACCACCGCCGCCAGCGCCAGCACCGCGCCCACCCCGGCCGTCGCCCCGGGCCGCTCCCCCAATCCCAGTCCGACCACCAGTGGCACACCGGCCGCAAGGATCGCGGTCAGCGGCGAAACCACCGAGATCGGGCCCGCGCCCAGTGCCGCGTAGAACCACCACACACCCAGACCCTGGCTGATCCCGCACAGCACACCCCAGAGCACCGCAGGCTCGCTGATGGTGCCGCCGGCGATCGCCGCCATCACGCCGAGGACAACCATCGCCAGCGGGTAGGAGACCAGAACGACGCGCAGTGCGGCCACCTGGCGCGAGGCCAGACCGCCGACGAAATCGCTCACCCCGTAGCACCCAGCGGCCGCCAGGGCGAACAGAATCCCGGTCAGCCCATCCCCTTATTGCGGCGGCCGAGTTCGCGAACGACCTCGCGCTGGGCATCGCGGCGGGCGATGTCCTGCCGCTTGTCATGGGCCTGCTTACCGCGGGCCAGCGCCAGCTCAACCTTGACCTTGCCCTCGGTGAAGTACATCGACAGCGGCACCAGGGTCAGATTGCCGTCGCGAATCTTGCCCACCAGCATGTCGATCTGCTTGCGGTGCAGCAGCAGCTTGCGGTTGCGCCGCGGGGCGTGGTAGGTCCAGGTGCCGTGGTGATATTCCGGAATGTGCAGATTGCGCAGCCAGATCTCACCGTCGTCGACGGTGGCGAACGCGTCGGCCAGTGAAGCGGCACCATCGCGCAGGCTCTTCACCTCGGTGCCGGTCAGCACCACCCCGGCCTCGAACACCTCGAGTACCGAATAGTCATGGCGCGCTTTGCGATTGCTGGCGATGATCTTCTTACCGCCTTTGGCGTCGCCCGCCTTCTTCGCCGCTGCCGCCTTGCGCTCCACCGATGCTTTAACCATGACTGACCGCGTCTACTTCCGCACGTACAGGCGCAGTGTCACGTAGGCGGTGATAGCGGCCATCGCGACACCGGTGGCGATCAGCCACGGCGCCACG
>NZ_JBPCSX010000180.1:0-11618 GCF_051006775.1 Mycobacterium sp. | reverse complement strand
ACCGAATGGGTCTACGGGAGCAGCAGCAGCGAAGAACCCGCATTCGAAAAGAACCCGATCGACATCACCGGGCTCAACGACACCTACGCCATCACCAAGCTCGCCGCCGAGAACCTGCTCAGGACCACCGGCCTCTTCGAGGATCTGATGGTCCTGCGATTCGGAATCGTCTACGGACCTCGGACCGAGAACTGGTCAGCGGCCGAGTCCCTGTTGTCCGCCGCCTCCAAGGGACTCGTGGAAGTGGGCAGCCTCAGCACGGCCCGCCGCTTCATCTTCGTTGACGATGTGGTGGACGGAATCATCAGCTCACTGGGACATACCGGGCACGACATTCTCAACATCGCGGGGACACAACTCGCCAGCCTCGGCGACGTCATCGCCGAGTCGGAGAAGATCCTCGGACGCCAGGTCGAGGTGCGCGAAACCAATCCCGCCGCGATCAGTGTCCGCAATCCTGACCCCGCCCACGCTATGGCCGTCCTCGGCTGGCGTCCCGAGGTCGATCTGTATGAGGGCCTCTCCCGGGTCGCCGCACACCTGGGAATCGGCGCATGAGCACACGCCAATTCCCCGACCCCGTCGATGTGCGTAAGAGCATCGTCAAGATGCTCTTCGAGGGCGGCGCCAGTCACCTCGGTTCGAACATGTCGGCCGTCGAAATGCTGATCGCGATGTACGGCAGCGTCGACGTTGAGAAAATCAACGCCAACGCCCCGGACCGGTCACGCATCATCGTCAGCAAGGGGCACTGCGCCGCTGCGACTTACGCGACGATGGCGCACTTCGGCCTTCTGCCGATGCAGATGCTCGACACGTATCACAAGGACGGCTCACTTCTCGCCGGCCACGTGAACCATGCGGTTGACGGGGTCGAACACTCCACCGGCGCACTGGGGCACGGGATGAACGTCGCGGTGGGCTGCGCGTTGGGCCTGCGGTCGCGCGGGTTCGTCGATCAGGTTGCTCTGACCCTCGTCGGTGACGGCGAGATTCAGGAGGGGTCCATCTGGGAAGGCCTGATGTTCGCCGCCCACATGCAACTGGACAACTTCATCATGCTGGTTGACAACAACCGGATCAGCAGTATCACCAACACCGAGAAGATCATCGACCTGCGGCCTCTGGCAAACCGGTTCGCCGGCTTCGGACTCAATGTTCGCGAGGTCGACGGACACTCTGTCGGCGAGATATCTGAGGCTATCGCCGACCTTCGCGGCGGCGGCCGTCCCGGGGTCATCGTGTGCAACACCGTCAAGGGTAAAGATGTGCCCTTTGCGGAGTGGGAGCCCATCTGGCACTACCGGTCCTTGAGCGACGAGTTGTATCGGGAAGCGTTACAGCACTTGGATCAACTGGGAGGCCAGGCATGAGAGGCCAAATCATCGATGCGATCTTCGACGAGATGGCGCGCAACGAGGACATCTTCTTCCTCACCGCGGACATGGGGATCAACCTGGTCGAGAAGTTCGGCGAGACCTATCCCGACCGGTACGCAAACGTCGGTATCGCCGAACAGAACCTGATCGGGGTGAGCGCGGGACTGGCCAACCTGGGATACCGGCCGTTCGCCTACACCATCTCCAATTTCGTCGTTCATCGATGCTTGGAACAGATCCGCAATGACATCGGTCTTCACCATTACCCGATCACACTGCTGGGAACATCGACCGGTTACGACAATTCTCCCTTGGGACCCACCCACCACATCATTGATGAGTGGGGCACTCTCCAGTCGCTGCCGGAGATCGACATCTACTGCCCGTCGTCAGTGACCTACGCCTCCACACTTGTGCAGACGGTCCTGCAGGAGTCGAGACCGGCCTACATCCGAATTCCCAAAGGCGGACATCAGGATCCGGCATCTGAGGAGCATCTCGTACATCTCCATGGCGCCGAGAACGGTACCGTTCTCATCTCCTACGGCGGCCCCGCCCAGTCCTGCCTGCAGGCCCGAGAGTCCCAGCCCGAGGTGGGTCTCGTCGTCGTCAACCGACTCCGTCCCCTGGAGGACGAGGTACTCGTAAATGCGCTGCGCCGGTACCGTACCGCGATCGTGGTTGAGGATCATTTCGCGAACTCAGGCCTTTATGGCTCGCTCTGCGAGTTTGTGAATCGGCATCAGGTGCCGATCAAACTGGATTCGCTCGCTCCGACGTCGTACGTGTTCGATGTCGGAACCAGCCCCGAGTACTTCGCGCGGAAATTCGGCCTTGATCCGGCCGGCATCCTCCGCAAAGTTGCGGAGATCAGCGAATCCTCCTGAGATATCCGTCCGGGGCCACCGTGATCAACAACTTGTTGTGGATTCGGTCATCGATCTCGAACTCGCCGTGAGTCTTCAGGTAATCCCACACCGCGGTCTTCGGGTTATCTCCCGGGCCCCAAGGGCGATCGGAGGTTTCCTGCGCTGAGATGTCCTCGATGACGGTGTCGAAAACGACGCAGTAGCTTCCCACCGTCGTCAATGGCGCGTATGCCTCCAACTCGGCCCGAACGTGGGCGTGCGTGTGGTTGCTGTCGAGAATCACCAGGACGGTCTGGTAACCGGCGGCGATCGCGTGAACCTGGGTGATCACCTCTGGCGCGATGCTGGAGCCTTCGATCATCTGAATGCGGGATGCCATCGGGTGCGCCTCGACGGCAGCACGGTTGTGAGCGCGGATATCGATATCGATCCCCAGCACCTTGCGGTTTGACTCGGCGGGGTCCAGCGACAGTCCGGCCTCGATGGCGTCAGCCATGTCCAGCAGTGCCAGCATGGAGGCATTGAAAATCAGCGAACCGCCGTGGGCGATCCCGGCCTCGATGATCAGGTCCGGCCGAATGCGCCAGATCAATTCCTGCATCGCCACGACGTCCTGCGGGTATTGGATGATCGGGCGAGACATCCAGGTGAAGTTGTAGGAGTACTGCGGCGTGTTCGACGAGCGGATGAACCGCATGGCGTCTTCCTTGAGGGACTCATTTCGCGCCATCGCGTCGATCCGATCGATCACGTCCCGCTCAAAGTCACTCATACTGCGCTCCTAGACATTAGCTGGCTGCCGACTACAGCCACCTGGACACCCGGCGCCCCGGCCGACGCACGGGTGGCGCAGCCTCCGGCGGTTCCCACCCGGGGCCATCGGCGTCAAATTCCGGCAACTCTTAACCGATAACCTACCCCACCTGCGATTATTTGTCTGCCAAGAAGGTGGGTACACTCAGTTTAGAATATACGTCGAACGTACTACTACCCCCACCCATCGGTCTCATCAGCACCACGGGGCCGATACATCCGACCCGGCACCGGGACGGCCCCGAGGCAGGTTCTCCGGTGGACTGTGTGTTTGCTCCGGATGCGAAAGGATTCGAAATGACGGCGGCATCAACCACGCATTTCGGGCTCGCTCGAGCGTCGCTCATCCCGACTGCCATCGCCACTGTCGATCCCGCCGCCCTCGATGCTTTCCTGGCCGCCATCGAAGACGGGGTCCGGAACGAGTCGCGCATCTGGATTCTCGGCAACGGTGGAAGCGCCGCCATCAGCGATCATTTCGCCACCGACCTGGCCAAGGTCAATATCGACACCGGCCTGGGGATCCTTCCAGTCAGCCTGTGCTCCAACGGGCCGGTGCTGACCGCCCTGTCGAATGACTACGGCTACGAGGACGCCTTCGCTCATCAGGTGCGGGCCTACGCGAAGGCCGGCGACCTCGTTGTCGCGGTGTCCTCCTCGGGGAACTCGGAGAACGTGATCCGGGCGATCCAACAGGGTAAGGACAACGGCGCCACCACCGTCGGGCTGTCGGGATTCGACGGAGGCCGACTCGCGAAGGAATCAGACATCTCGATTCACGTGCGCACCGATGTCGGGGACTACGGAACGACAGAGGACGCACATTCAGTCATCTGCCATGCGGTGTCACTACAGCTTCGCGAGCTCGGCGAGAGGGAAAGAACACACACACGATGAGAGTGCTTGTCACCGGCAACCTCGGATACATCGGAACAGTTCTGACCCAACGTCTCACTCGGATGGGGCATAAGGTGCAGGGGCTCGATATCGGCTACTTCTCCGACTGCACGGTTGGGGACCGCCCGGCTGACCCGCCTACCTGGAACGTCGATATCCGCGACGTCGAATCCAAGCACCTGGACGGTATCGATGCCGTCGTTCACCTCGCGGGACTGTCCAACGATCCACTCGGCGCTCTCAACGAATCGCTCACCGACGAGATCAATCGCGACGGCGCCCTGCGGCTTCTCGATGTTGCCCGCGATGCCGGCGTCGGGCGTTTCGTGTATGCGTCCTCGCAGAGCATGTACGGGGTGGCCGACACCGACGACGAACTCGACGAGGATGACAGCGCCAAGAATCCCGTCACTGCCTACGCGAGAACGAAATGGGAAGCGGAGCTGGTCATCCGCGAAGCGTCGAATCCGTCGTTCACCACAGTTGCCTTCCGGCCCTCCACCGTGTTCGGCCTGAGCCCTCGACCCCGATGCGACATCGTCTTCAATAACTTTGTGGCCCGCGCCTACACCAGCGGCGAGGTGCTGATTCTCAGCGATGGAACGCCCTGGCGGCCGGTGATCCACGTGCAGGATGTCTGCAGTGCCTTCGAGGCCGGTCTCTTCGCGGACTCCGACGTCGTCGGCGGACGCGCCTTCAACGTCGGGATCAAGAACGGCAACTACACGGTGCGCGACCTCGCCGATGCCGCGGCCAGAAGCGTTCCCGGCGCCCGGGTTGTCACGGCGGAATCGCCGAGCACCGACGAGCGGACCTACCGCGTCAGCTTCTCCAGGATCCTGAGTGAGTTGACCCCGCTCTACAGCCCGGCCTGGGATCTGGACACCGGCGGTAAGGAACTCGTCGACGGCTGGACCAGGGCTGGTCTGACCGCGGAGCAGGCCTTCGGACCAACGTGCATCCGTTTGGAGCGCTTACGCGAACTCCAGGAGCAAGGCCGATTGGACGGAGATCTTCGCGTTGTCCGCTGAACCGCAGTACCGCACGATCGACGGCTGTCGACTCTGCGGTGCCGAGTCCCTCACCGACGTCTTGGATCTCGGCACCCAACCGCTGGCCAATTCTCTTGTCGACGACACCAGCGGGCATGAGGCCATGATCCCACTGGAGATGGTCTATTGCCGCGAGTGCGGCCTGGCACAACTCTCCGTTGACGTGGATCCTGCCGTCATGTTCCGCGACTATGTCTGGGTTACCGGGACGTCGGCGTCAACTCGCGAGTATTGCCAAGGTCTGGCCGACTGGATCATGAGTCGAGTCTCCGTCGATGCCCCGCGGGTATTCGAGATGGCCAGTAACGACGGAACCCTCTTGCAGACGCTCGCCGACAGGGGTGCCCGGGTACTCGGGATCGATCCGGCCGTCAACCTCGCCACCGATGCAACCGCGAGGGGCGTCGAGACGATCCCGGACTTCCTCACCTCCGAGACCGCCACGCAGATCGAGGCCACACGAGGGAAGTTTGACGTCGTCATCGCACGTAACGTCATGTCCCACGTACCGGATCCGCTCGGCGCGATCGAGGCGCTGTCTCGACTGACGGTCGATGATGGACTCGTTCTCATCGAGTTCCACAGTGCACAGACCATTTTGGAGGAGCTGCACTACGACTCCATCTATCACGAGCACACCATGTACCACTCGCTGCACACGATGCAGCGTTTGATGTCCACGGCCGGACTGAAGGCCTTCGATGTTCGGCGCAGCCCCATCAGTGGCGGATCCTGGGCGCTGCTGGCCCGCAAGACGGACGTAGCACCGCCGATAACGGGAGAGCTGTCGGAGGCACTCGAATACGACCGCCGCAGTGGTATCGGCGAGGAGAGTGCATGGCTGGACTTCGGCCGCCGCGCCGAAGGCCACCGCGACCAGCTCAGCCATGAGATTGCCCGGCTGTCCGAATCTGGTCAGCCGATGGTCGCCTATGGCGCATCCGCGCGAAGCTCCACGATGCTGAACTACCTTGGCCCGGTCACCAAAGCACTCCAGGCAATTGCGGATGCGAGTCCTCTCAAACACGGGAAGTACTCGCCAGGGGTGAACATCCCCATCGTGTCGCCCCAGGCCGTCCTGGAGATGCACCCGCATGCGATCCTGCTGTTCGCCTTCAACTTCGAAGACGAGATACTTCGCTTCCTGAAGGACGCCAGGTGGAAGGGCGAGGTTGTCGTCCCATTTCCCGGGGATCCCAGGGTCTTCACCCTCACCTCATGACAGCCAACGGAAAGATCGAGGGCCTCGATCACGTCCAATTTCGGGCGCATCTGGACTCCCGCGGTGCCTTGGTGCGGGTGTTCGACGACCCTGTCATGCGGGAAAGCGGCATCGACTTCTCACCCGACTACGCACTCGCCTCGGTCAACCCGGTCGCCGGCACCCTGCGCGGAATGCACTTCCAACGGGGGAACGCAGGCGAATCGAAACTGATCTCGGTAGCAACCGGGGCGATCCACAACGTCACGATTGATCTGAGAAAAAGCTCGCCCACCCTCCTCACCGCTGAGGTGAACGTTCTGCGTGGCGGTGACGGACACGCAATACTCGTGCCGCCGGGGTGCGCCAACGGCTGGATCACCCTGGAACCGAACACGGTGCTCTGCTACCAGGTCGCAGGCCGGTACAGCCCCGAAGCCTCCACCGGTATCCGCTTCGATGATCCGGCCTTCTCAATTGATTGGCCGCTGACACCGGCGGTCATCAGCGACGCCGACCGTCAGTGGCCGGATTTCGACATGAATCAAGCCGGGGCACTTGAACCGTGAAAATCCTGCTGACCGGCGCAACGGGGTTCATCGGCCACCATCTGGTTGAGCGCCTGCTGCGGGATGACCACGATGTGCTCGTCGCGACGACCACACCTGACCACGTTCCGCCCGACTGGCGAGTGACGACCGTCGTGTTCCAGGATTCCGCCGGCGGCCTGGACGAGTCAGAGATCCGACGCTTTGGCCCTGATGCGCTCGTCCATCTCGGCTGGGCGGGAATTCCCGACCTGGGAGTCACCTGGTCGCTGACGAATGTGGCGATGTCCGCGCGGGTCGTCGCCACCGCCTTGGGCTGTGGCGTGCAGCGAGTCGTCGGAGTTGGTTCCTGTCGCGAGTACGCCACCGGTGGCGGCGCCAAGACAGAGGCTGACGCGCCCGCCGAGGACGCGGATATCTTCGCGCAAGCCAAGGTGTGCACCCACCAACTTATCCGCGCGGCAAGCGAAGGCAGCGGCGCCGAGTGGAGATGGGCACGACCGTTCTTCGTCTACGGTCCGGGCCAACGATCGGACTCTCTGATACCGGCCGCCGTTGCGAAAGCGGCTGCAGGAAGCGAACTCACGGTGGCTTCGCCCAGTGCGGCGGTGGACTTCGTCAACGTCGTCGACGTCGCGGAGGCCCTGTACCTGCTCGCCACCCGTCCCGGCCCGTCCGGTGCGTTCAACATCGGCAGTGGTCGTGCGCATAACGTCGCATCGGTTGCCGGCTGGGTCGCAAGGGAATGGCGCGGCCAGCAGGCCGGCGAGATCCTTTCGGGTTCCGAGCCCGATGCCTGGTGGGCTGACACCACGGCCATCAGAAATTCCTACGGGTGGTCATCCACCGTCATGCTCGAGAGCGGCATCCGCAACGTCATCGCCGGGGCACGCGGATGACCCAAGCAGTGATGCTGGCCGGCGGACGTGGAACGCGACTGGCTCCCCACACGGATCTCCTACCCAAGCTGCTGGTGGATGTCGCCGGAAAAACATTCCTGGAACACCTGGTGGATTCCCTTGCGGCCGAGGGGGTCACGGAGTTACTCATCCTGGCGGGATATCGCTCCTCCCAAGTGGTCGATGCGGTCCGAGATCTCGATCAGCGGGTGACTATCTCAGTGGTTGAGGGCGACCCTGAATGGAGCACCGGCGAGCGACTGTTGCGGGCCGGCGTCTTGCTCGATGAGCGGTTACTATTGCTCTACACAGATAACCTCACCGTTTTCAGCGTGGCCCGCCTGTCGGACATCGCGGAAGCGACGAAGGCGAAGATCGTCGTGTCCGCCTGCCTGAATCCGCGGGGAAACCTGGTTCGAGACGCCGAGGCGGGGCCGCACGTGGTGCGCTATCTGCCCGATCGGTCGATGGGCCAGGCGTCCTGGGTCGAGGTGGGCTTCTGGCTCGTGGAGCGCGATTACCTCGTGCCGTTGCTGCAACGGACCGCCGGTTCCCTGCCAGCGGCGCTCGCGGCCGCAGCGGACGAGGGAGCCGTGGCCGCGGACTTCCTACCCCACCCGTATCACAGCATCGGGGACGCCACCCGCCTCGAGACCACCCGACAAACCTTGGCGCCGCGCAGGGTCATGCTGATTGATCGGGATGGACTCATCAACGAGCGTCCACCCCGGGCCTGTTATATCGAGAGCGTGGCGGACGTGCGCTTCATCGAAGCCAACGTCGCCGCACTCTCGACGCTAGGCGCACAGGGATTCACGTTAATCATCATCAGCAACCAGGCCGGTATCGGACGAGGTGTGGTAGCAGCCGAATCCGTGAAGAGCGTCAACGATTTCATCATCGCGCGCCTTGCTGAGGTAGGCGTCGACGTCATCGACGTCTACCTGTGCCCGCACCAGTGGGACGCCGGCTGCTCCTGCCGCAAACCGAAACCCGGAATGCTCACCCGCGCCGCACGCGAGCACGCCCTGTACCTACCTGCGATCGTGTTCGCAGGAGATGACGAGCGCGACGTCGAGGCGGGTAACGCGGCCGGCGCCCAGACCCTGTTCATCAGCGAGCAGACCGACACCGATGCACGCCCGACCCTCGGCGTTTTTGCCGACCTGCACGCCGCTCTTCCGGCCTTGCACGAGGCCTACAACATTGTCTAGGGGAGCCATGTCACGCCAGATTCACTCTGTTACGACCAGGACACCGCTGCGGGTCAGCTTCATGGGCGGCGGTACCGACTTTCCGCGCTACTACCTGGACCATGGCGGCATCGTGGTCAGCGCGGGCATCCAGGCTCATGTGTACGTCACCGTGATGCGGCACAGCCCGATGTTCGGCGAGCGATACCGCATCTCGTACTCCGAGACAGAAAGACGGGACGCTCGGGATTCCATCGAGAACGGTATCGTCCGCGGCTGCCTCGAACTCCTGAACATCGATGAACCCATGCACATTTCGACGAGCGCGGATGTCCCCGCAATGTCGGGCCTCGGATCATCGAGCAGTTTCGCCGTCGGACTTCTCCTCGCACTGCACGCCATGCGCGGTGAGGACATGTCGGCTGCCGCTCTGGCGGAAGAGGCCTGCCAGGTCGAGTTGGAGGTCCTCGGCAAGCCGATCGGCAAACAGGACCAGTACGCGGCGGCGTTCGGCGGTCTCAACGCATTCCACTTCCAGCCGACGGGACGGGTGATGGTCGAACCCATCTCCCAGCAGGCTCTGGGCCGTGACATCACCGACGGTCTCTTCCTCATCTGGACCGGCATGCAGAGGAAGGCCGAGAAGATTCTCGCCGACCAGGACCGCCGCACCGGAATCAACCTTCAACAGCTCGACGCGATGAAGAAGCTGGCGAATGAGCTCCTCACCGAACTGCACGACCTGTCGCTGACGTTGCCGCGGCTCGCCGAATTACTGAGCGAGGGATGGGCGATGAAGCGCGGGCTCAGTGATGCCATCAGCAATGAGGAGATCGAGAGTTTCTGGCAGGAACTAATCGATGCCGGGGCAATCGGCGGCAAGCTTCTGGGCGCCGGCGGCGGCGGATTCATGCTCGCCGCTGTGCCCGAGGGAAATCAGACCCGCTTTCTGTCCCGGATGAGCGACCGGAACCCGCTGCGCCTACAAGTCGATCCCCTGGGCGCACGAATCTTGAACCGAGTGGAGAAGTAGTAGAGATGGTTTCCTTGACAGCCCAGGTCAATGCCTGCGGGCCATTCATTCACGAGTTCTACACGGTCGGCGATGACGAGTTCAACCACGAGGGTCCGGTCGGCGGGCGATCCGCATTCCTGTGGCGCAAGGCCGCGGCGTTCATCGACGAGACAGCCCAGTCGCGGGGCTGTGCCCGGGAGGAACTCTCTGTGCTCGAGGTGGGAGCCAGCGACGGCTGGCTGCTCAATCTCCTGTGGCACAGGTACGGAATGCGGGATCTGACCGGTTTGGAGCCGCGCGGTCACTCGATCGCACGTGGCCGCCAGGCTCGCGCGCTTCTCGGGATCGACGACGGTGTCATCCACGTCGCGGGCGACCCTGGCCACTGGCCCGAGGAGTTGGCGGATCGGACCTGGGACGTGGTGATCTGCTTCGGCGTGATCCATCACCTGTCCGATATTCAAGGTTTCCTCAACGACATCGCTTCGCGAACCCGCTACGGCGCGCTGTTCGAAACACTGACCCTGGACGACAACCTTGTCACCGACGACCTGACCGACGCATTAGAGCCGAAGGACATCATCTACGGGAGAGGCGGTGTCGAGCGCCAGGTTTCACTGTGCGGGGTGAAGCTTGAATCGAACATCCTGTGGGGCAGCACCGTCCACACCGGAATCGTCATGGTGCCGGCCGTCCGGGGACTCACGTGGATGACCGAAAGCGCCGGTTTCGAAATCGTAGGCGTGGAAGATGGTTTCGAGACCCAACTTCACGCCGACCATCCGCTGGCCAACAGTCATCGCCAGCACTTCCATTCCTCGGTGATCACCACTCGCATCCCGGATCAGACCGCCGCAGTCGTCGATCTGGACCGGCAGGCGCGTGAGATTCTGCTGTCCCAGGAGATCGCCAATTGCCTGAAGCCCTTGCCGAAAGCGACGCTGGAACAGCTCAGCGGAATCATCGAATCGCAGAACGGCGCCTATGCAGAGGCCCTCGCCGGTGCCGTCGCGGAAATCACTGAAGGACTTTCCGCCGACCAGGCCGACATCGTGCGAGCGCTCGTCCACGTTCCCGAGGTCAAACTAGCCTTCGAGTGGGGAAAGTTCCATGCCTCGACCGGGGATCGCAATGCTGCGGTGCGGGCACTGCACCAGATCGTCGACAATCCGTGCGACGACTGGCGGTCCTGCTACCGGTCCTTCTATCTGCTGTCGCTGCTGGAATCGGATGCCGCCGCTGAATGGCAGCGGTTATGCCTGTTCGCCAACCCTGAATTCCCGCTGCAGGAACTGCCGGGGTCCTACAGCGAGGCATTCCCGGCCTAACCTGAACCCATGCCCGAAGGCGACACCGTCTTCCGAACCGCCGCCGCCCTCCGCGACGCCCTGGAAGGCAAGACCCTCACCCGCTGCGACATCCGAGTCCCCCGCTACGCAACCGTCGATCTGACCGGCCAGAAAGTCGACGAGGTGCTCAGCCGCGGCAAACACCTGTTCATCCGGGTCGGGGTGGCCAGCATCCACTCCCATCTGAAGATGGATGGCAGTTGGCGGGTCAACCACCGCACACGACAAACCCACAAAATCCGAATCGTGCTGGAGACAACAGACACCACTGCCGCCGGCATCGACTTGGGCGTCCTGGAGATCCTGGACCGCGATCACGATATGGACGCCGTCGCCCACCTCGGCCCGGACCTGCTGGGCCCCGACTGGGATCCGGACACTGCAGCGAAAAACCTGACACAAG